>JAYVMQ010000100.1:0-4432 GCA_043758855.1 Chloroflexota bacterium | reverse complement strand
ATGTCTTCCATCCAGGGTGAGTTCCAGATGGAGTGAGCTGCAACTCCGGCGGCGATGCACAGCCCCCCGCGCCACAGGCGACCGGGCAAGGCCGCGGATCGGCGAGTGACTATGTATGCGAAACCGAGTCCCGTTAGGCCGGTGAAGAGAACGTGGCCGTACAGGCCGCCGCCCACGACCCGGACGAGGAACGAGTCGAGGACAGGGCCTGGCTGGTCGAACGCGCCGGGCACCGCGGCAACCGCGGTAATGAAGTACGAGACGTCCTCAACGACTGTGAAACCGAGCCCGACCATGGCACCGTAGACGAACC
Source organism: Chloroflexota bacterium (assembly GCA_043758855.1). Classification (GTDB taxonomy): domain Bacteria; phylum Chloroflexota; class Limnocylindria; order Limnocylindrales; family CSP1-4; genus Fen-1039. The sequence goes on along the minus strand of JAYVMQ010000100.1, from coordinate 4,119 downwards.
CGTCCATTAGCCCGTCGAATTCGCCCGGCACGATCAAGAAGATGGTGACGACGCCGGCCAGTTTGAGCGTCTCTTCAACGCCGGGGCCGACGATCGCGGCGCCCCACTGGCTTGCCAGATCGGGCGAAGCGACTTTGCCCAGGATCGACAGCCAGGCGTCGTTGGCCTGGGCGGCCAGGCTCGTGGCGATGATGCCGCCCCAGATAAGTGCCGCCGCTAGCACCATCTTGGGTTCGCGCTCAAATAGATCCAGGCGGTAGACGATCACGGCCACCGGCACGGCGTATGCGAGCACGAGCGCCCACGACAGCAGCCAGGCCGTTATGAGGCTGCTCATTTGCGATTGTTCGCGGACGAACACGGTCCCGCCGATGGCCAGCAGGGTCAGGTAGAGCCAGAAGGCCGGCTGACGCGGCTGGATCAGCGAAGCCTGGACTCCCCAGGCCTGCCGGGTGGCTGGGGCGGCAGAGGCCGGGGGCACGGATGGGGCGCTCATCGGCCGACCTTCACGCTCTCGAGCATCGTCGAGACGTCATCGACCGCCGAGCCCAATCGACCCTGTGGCGCGGCCAGTTCGAGCATCACGGCGTTGCCGCCGAGGACCATCGCAATCACCTCGCCGTCGACCACGCCCGAGTGGGCCGAGGTCGTGACGGTTGCCTGGAACGACACATAGGTCGTGTCGTGGCCGTTGATCAGGGCCTGGTGGGGATCGCCAAAGCTGATCTGTACAGTCGCATCACCCAACTCCTTCTTTGCCTGGGCCGTCAGCGACGCGGAGTCGCCTGAGTAGCTCTGGCCGACTACTTGGGCGGAGAGGATCGCATCGGCCTTGCTCAGCTGAATCACGGATGGGGTGCCGGCCGCGGACGGCGTGAGGACCCAGCCCGGCGCCGCGGTGATGGTCACCGAGCCGCCGATGTCGACGATTCCGGCGCTCGGTGCGGCTAGCGCCCGATCCAGGCCCATGCCGCCCAGCACCACGGCGGCGATGACGGCCGCGACGGCCAGCGTGGGCAGAAGCCGTGCTCGATCCGGCCGGGCAGGCGTGCCGGGAGGGAGATCGATCATCTGGCGACGGTGCTCCTACTCCTGGCGGTTGCGTCGAGGTGGCGTTGGCACATCGTACGGTGCCGAGCGGCTGCCGGTCGCCAGAGCGCACAATGGCCCGAGTCACCGAAGCAAGCTGAAGGGCACCATGACCGGATCGGCGATCGATAACTCGGCCCGACACGCCAGGCTTATCCAAACCGGAGGAATTCCTGGACTCCTGGTGCCAGTGCTTTGGGCCATCGTCGTGGCCGTCGAACTCGCCCATGCCAACATCGGCCACTCCCTCATCTCGCGCCCGGAGCGATTCTTCAGCGACTCGGCCTGGCACTGGCCGCTCGTTCTGATCGTGGCAGCGATGGTGGCCGCGCAGCTGACGGCCGGCCTGGCGCTCGTACGCAAGGCAGGCGCACCTCGACTCGTCGCCGCCGGATTTGGCCTGCTCCTGGGCCTGGCTGTGACTGCGCGACTCGTCATGGCCCTGCTGCTGCCGAGCGACCCCCACGGCTACACGGTCAGCGCTCAGGCCGCTTTGGCGGCCAACATCGTGCTCGTTGGCCTGCCCATCGGCCTGCTGTTCGCTGCGGTTCTGGTTCGACGCCGCAGTGCCGGGTTGGCCTGGCTCTCGGCCGGAATAGCGATAGCCATGGCTTCGATCGCCCTCTGGGCGATGGTTTGGGCCGCTCGTTCGGGCGCCGGCCAACCGCAACTCCTGGCCGTCGAGCCGGTCGAGGGGCTCGCCGCACTGTGGTCGGGTGCCGTGGGAGCCTGGCTGCTCGGCTCGCCGGCGCGCCTCGCGTCGGGCCTGAGCTCATCGGTAATCCCGTCGCCAGGCCGCAAGTCGGCCGTCGGCCTGGCGCTCGTTCTGATCATTGGTGTGGTCGGCGCGTCGGCACCGTTCGCCAATTCGTTCGGGCCAACGATCGACGCCCAGATCACTGGCTCAACCCGAGTCGAGACGATCCACGCGGACACGGTCGATCGCACCTACCGGGTCCATCGACCGGCCATGCCGGCTGCCAGGTCGGGCCTGGTGATCGTTCTACACGGCTCGTTCGGGGGCGCCTTCCAGGCCGAGACGACCACCGGCTTCGACCTCGAGGCGGACCGGCTCGGCTGGATTGTCGTCTACCCGGACGGGGTCGCGGACGGCTGGGACGCCTTCGGCAGCGGACCCGCGTGGGGCAAACATCAGGGTGCTGACGACGTCGCCTTCATGCGCGGACTGATCGACCGCTTCAAGTCGGCCGAGAACGTCGATCCCGACCGTGTCTACATCACCGGCCACTCGCGGGGCGGAATGATGTCCTACCGCCTAGGCTGCGAACTCGCGGACCTCGTCGCCGCCATCGCCCCGGTCTCGGGCAACATGGCCACGGCGAGCGGCAGCGCCAACGTCCGGTGTGCGCCCACTAACCCCGTTTCCGTGCTGGCGATCCACGGCACCGCCGACGGCACGATCCCGATGGCGGGCGGTATGGTCGACATCATCTTTTCGCCCATGGCCGACGTCATCGCCCGCTGGCGATCGCTCAACAACTGCGCCAACAGCACGAGCATCACGGTCGATGGCGTCAACACGACAACAACGTGGGCCTGCGCCGGCGGCAGCACGGTCTCGACGCGCATCATCGCCGGCGGCTGCCACTGCTGGCCAGGCGACGCCTCACGCGAGATCGCCGACTTCTTCGTAGCCCACCCGCGCGTCCGAGGCGGCTGAGCAGAGTTCAACCGAGTGGTCAGGGCGAGGCAACCGAAGGCCCTTATCGTTCGGTTGCCTCGATCACCCCAAGGGACTTCCCACGCCTCCGGTGCAGGCAGCGCCCTGCTCGCCACCTTGCCCGCCCCCGGCGAAATGGCGGATGAAGTCGGCCAGCCGCGAGTCAGAAGCCCCGGCGACGCTGAGTTGCGCGCCCCAGGCACTCGCCACGATGGGTGAGGGCAGGCCGGCATAGGGGCTCAGAATCAAGTACTTCTCGGTCCCGACGTAGTCGGACGCGACCAGCTGTTGAAGGGCGGCGACCTGGTCGGCACCGAGGCTGGGCTGATAAGTGATCCAGACGGCGCCGTGTTCGAGCGAGTGGACGGCATTTTCATTCGGTACGGATTGCGCATAGATGCCGCAGTTCAATGGAACCGCGCTGTGCGCGCCACCGGCCGGCGGCACCCGGTCGTACGAGACCGATCCAGATACATGGGCATGATCAGCCTCGGCGAACGTTTGGGCGCCCGACGGAAGAGCGTTGGAGCCGCCCGTACCGAAGGTGGCGGCAACCGCGATTGCCGCGGCCGCCAACGCCACGATGACAATGCCAACCACGCCCGCGACGACCCATGGCCGGATGCGTCGATCGGATGGAGTGAGCCTGCGTTGGGGCTCGGCTCGCGCGTTCGTCCTTCGAATGTTCCGGGCCTTTTTCCCCACGGTGGCTTCTCCGACTCGCTCAACCACCAGAGCGGCCGGTCGAGGAAGGTCGACCCGGTAGCTCGCTCCGACTCGTTGAGTTTCGCTGCCAGTCTATTTGGTGAATCCTCAGGAACCTCCGCTTTCGGCACGTCGGCCCGCCTGGTGTGTCGCTGCCTGGAACGCAACTCGAATACGTCGATCAGTGGCGGGCGCTAGGGCACACGAATCGGCTACGCGGCTAGGCTGAGGCAACGCGTGGGCTGACGTCCGAGAGACGCTGTTGGGCGGAGCTTATGCAACGCCGCATGAGGAACCTCGCAGTGCCCCCGGCCTCAGCACTCGCCTACTGGCTCCTCGGCTGCCCAGCTAGGTCAATCACAATCGGGGATTGTGGGTATTGCCCGGCAATTACGTCGGGAAGATAGTCTGGAAGCAACACTGGGTAGATGCGTTCCGCGCTTCTGACGATGGAGGGTAACGAGAACCACTCCAGCTGCCTGACCACGACCGTCTCGCTGGGCGTCAGGTTGGCAAGCGATGTCGTGTTCTCGGCCAATGTCGGTCTCCTCGAACAGCTCTCTTGCCGCAGCGTCGAGAAGCGTTTCATTAACCTCTATCTCGCCTCCGATCAAGGTCCAGAAGCGACCGCCGTATAGGCTCCC
>JAYVMQ010000099.1:0-12992 GCA_043758855.1 Chloroflexota bacterium | reverse complement strand
GAACGGCTTCCGGTCTGACCAGATTGAAGTCGGTCAGCGAGAGGACGAACGACGCGATCAGGGGACCGGCGGTCAGCAGCACGAGTCCGATGATCCATGGGCTGACGAAGACATACCCCCAGAACGCCTCGCGACGTGCCTGGCTCATGCGCCGTCGGCCCTCGCCAATCGGCCTGCCTGAGATTTGCCCAACTGCGCTGCTCTGCGTCATCTCGTTGACTCGCCTGCCTCTTCTTCATAACGGGGCCCCCCTCGAGCCAACTCGAGGGGGGGCCCGTGAATGACTGTACTAGGAACCTAGCCTACGGTGTCGCGGAATCGAAGATGCCCTGAAGGGTCGTCTTCAGCTTCGCCAGCTCGGCATCCATATCAAGGCCGGACGTGGTCCGGTACTTGTTCTGGAACGCCTGAAGGGCGGCCTTGGCCTTGGCGAAGTTGGGCATCCACGACTGGTGGTTGGGGACGTCCGGGTACGCGAGCATCTGCTGGGGGACTGTCCAGTCGAGCGTGATGCCCGGGAAGCCCTTGTCGATGGACTTGAACCAGGCGGCCTGCTTGGTCGTGTCGGCAGGCATAGCTCCGTAGGTCGTGAGCAGATCGGCCGACGCCACCATGGCGGTCAGGGCTGCCCACGCCGCATCCGGAACCTTGGTGGTCTTGAGGATGCTGAAAGTGTCGGCGTGAAGCGGCGAGGTGATCTTGCCGTTCGCGAGCGGGTTGATGGCGAAACCGAAGTTGAACTGCTTCGTGCCCTTCGGCGGTGCGACGCAGCAGGTGAACCAGGTGTGGCCCTCGTCCATGGCGAGGTTGCCGGACCCGAACTCACCACCGGCGCCCAGCAGGGCGCTGTTGATCTGGGCCGTGGTCGGGATGAAGTGATCTTTCCAGACGCCGTCGTTGAACCACTTCTCGCCCGTAGCGACGTAATCCGGGATCTGGGCGGCCTTGCCGTCAGCGGCCAGGAAGGAGCCGGCGCCGAAGAACGCATCCTCGGCACGTGCGCTGTTGTCCTGGTACTGGGAGTCGAAGCCCCACTGGACGACCTTGGTCGGGTCGAACTTCGAGCTGGTCGCGTCATTGCCGGCCTTGTCGACCGTAAGCTTCATCGCCACGCTGCGGAGCGCATCGATGTCCCAGGGCTTGCCCTGGTACTGGTCGCCAACCTTGGTCGGCAGATTCGGCACGCCGGCTTCCTTGAACAGGTCCTTGTTGTAGAAAATGAACGAGGGGTAGACGGCGAACGGAACGCCAACGGTGGCGCCGTTGTTGCCGAGCTTGAAGAAGTCGACGAGCTTGGGGTCGACGCCGTTGAACTTGTAGTTCTTGGCCGCGATGGTCGGCGCAAGGTCCATTAGCTGGTCGCGGAAGATGTTCAAGCCTTCCACGCCGACCGGCCCGATGATGTCGGGGGCGGTGCCGGACGCGATTTCGGTCTTGAGGATGTTCGCGGCCTGGGTGTTGTCCACGATCTCAAGCGAGAGGTAAACGTCCTTCTGCGAGCCGTTGTAGGCGGCTGCGAAGGCCTGCTCCGGGCCGATCTGAGCGGGCTGGGTGCCCGCGCCGAGGCCGATGAACCAGCGGACGACGGTGCCGCCGTTGGGGCCCGGGCCGGCGGGGACCGGGGCCGGGGTGATGTTGACGAGTGACGGCGCCGCGGTCGGCGTCGCGGCGGGGGCCGACGCTGCGGCCGAGCTCGACGCTGACGGCGTCGTCGACGCCGAGCTGCAGGCCGTGGCGAGAATCGCGGTGGCTGCTAGGAGCCCCAGCATCTGGAACGTTCTGGATCGCTGCTTGTACATGTGTAGGACCATCCTCTTCTCCTTCGCGATGACGAACCCCGACTACTCATAGTCGAGGCGTCCTAGATCGGGCGGCCACGCTCATGGCTGCGCCGCGGTTGCCGGCCGCGTCAGGGCGACGACCTCCCGGCGCTCGACGCGCGCTCCACCACGGCAGTACTTAGCGTTACGCTCCGCAACGCCCGGCCTTGGCCATCGATGGCCTCGACCAGCAGGCGTGCGGCCTCCTGGCCCATCTCCTCGATGGGCTGGTGAACGCTGGTGAGGGGCGGGTGTGTTGAGGTCGCGACGAGCGAGTCGTCGAACCCCACGACGGAGACGTCGGCAGGAACGCGCCTGCCGGCCTCGGAAAGCACTGATAGCGCACCCGTGGCCATGAGATCCGAGGCGGCAAAGACGCCGTCGATGTCAGGGCGCGCTGCGAGCAGGCGGGCCATAGCGTCAGCCCCGCCTTCCTGGGTGAAGCCACCGCCAGCCTCGAGGCGTCGATCGACCGGCAGCCCGGCCTCCGCGATGGCCTCCCGGTAGCCGGCCAGACGGTCGATACCCACCACCATGTCGGAGGGTCCGGTGATCGTGCAGATCACTCGACGGCCGCACGCGATCAGGTGCTCCACCGCGCTTCGCGCTCCCTGTCGGTTGTCGACGTCGACGTAGCTCGCCGAAATCCCGCGCGGGGGACGACCGACTAGGACCAGTGGGACGTCGGCCTTGAACAGGAGCCCCAAAAGGGGGTCGCCTCCATGGAGGCTGACCGTGAGGACGCCATCGACGTGACCGGCGGTCAGGTACTGGCCCGTTCGCTTCGTCTCCTCGGGCGAGGACGGCATAAGCAGCACCATCTGCAGGTCGCGGGCCGAGAGGATCCCGCTCGCCCCGCGCAGCAGCCGGGGGAAGAACGGGTCGCTGAAGAGCCGACCGGACGGCTCGGTGATGACGATGGCGATGGAACCGGTTCGGCCGGTGACGAGGCTTCGGGCGGCGCGGTTCGGGGTGTAACCGACCTCTTCAATCGCTCGTTCGACGTCCAGGCGGACCAGAGAGCTGACCCGAGGCGAACCGTTGACGACTCGCGAAACCGTGGCGCGAGAGACGCCGGCACGCTGAGCCACCAACTCCAGAGTCACTCCGACGCGCTTGTCGCGTGTCACTCGGAAAGCCTCCTCGTGAGAGCGTTTTCACTCTACCTGCGACATCTTAGACTACCTGTCAAGAGAGCGCTCTCACGAAATGTGTGCCTATCGTGCTCGCGGTTCACAGACGCCGACGATGACTCACATCGCATCCTGGCGGCCAGGGAAACGCCTGGTGTTCATCCACCAACAGCACGCGTCCGGAACCCGTCCAGCGGTCCCGGCCCCCAGGTTCGCAGTCGAGCGGTGACATTCAGGTCGCTTCCGCCGGTTTGCGTCCTCTCGCCCCGACCACTCTGACGCAATTCCACCCGGAACCGCCGCTCATTCCGGCCGCCCTGCCGCATTCCTCGGCCTCTACGCTCGGGTGAAGCCAGATCTCGTTGGGGAACGGCCAGGCGTTCCGCCAACCCCTGCGAGCCGAGGGCTCTCCTTCGACTAGGTCTAAACGCCCGGCTTCGGCTGCTCCACGATCAGCAGCGTCACAGATTCGGCCGGCCGAAAGTGGGGCCGGTTTAGGTGATCATGCCCAGCCAGCGTGATGCTGCCATCACCGAGCGGCGCCGTCCCAATCTTCTCGGCCTTGTGAGTCTGGTCGAAGGGCCACTCTTCCGCGGACGTGCCCCCCAACCGAGGATCGTCATTTGCTTCGTCTGAGTCGTCGCCGACAGGTTGACGATCATGACGGCGAGCGTGCTGTCCGAACGCTTGGAGGCGTAGATGTTCACCAGGGGATCGTCAGATGCCGATCGAACCAGCTCCGTCCCAAACTGCTGATACATGAGGTAGTCGTAGTAGATCGGGTTGAGAGCAAAGCCTCCGACGATGCCGTATTGGCCCGCCAGGGCGACCTGGTCGACCATGTCGACCTTCTGCTCGATCAGCCGGCCGAGAACGTCCGCGAGCCAGATCGCGTTCATGTGTGAGTCCATCGACCAATCGGTGCCGACATTCGGGACAGCGAAAACACCGACCGTGAGGGTCTCTACCATCCATCAGGCTGACGACGAACTGCCTATCGAGAGTCAGATCTCGGAGCTGGTGTCTGCCGTTCAAGCTGCTGGAGCGACTTGCGAGGTCGAGAAGGACGAGGGGATTTCGGGCACCGAGATCGAAGGGCGACCCGGCCTCCAACGGGTTATCTCGGCCGGCGCCGCGATGACGTCGGTGATCGCCGAGCTGGATCGGGTCGCGGTCGAGCTGTGCGCATCTAGGGCGAGGTTGGCTCAAATGTCGGCGCGCGAGAACGAGCTCAAGATGAGCGACAAGCTCGTCCAGGAAAAGCTCGCCGAACTCACCGGCCTCTTCGAGAGCGCCAACCTCGTCGAGAGGGTCTCGTGGGTCGGGAGCCAGATCGATTACATCGAGGTGTTCGCTGACCACGCCGAGGCACACTGGCGAACGGGCGATCCAGAGGATGTTAGCCATACACGCGATGTAGGTGTATGGCTCCGGCGGTAGGACTCGAACCTACGACATGGCGGTTAACAGCCGCCCGCTCTACCGACTGAGCTACGCCGGAACGATGACCTCGAGCCCTGTCCGCAGCCATGACTCGCGACCTTGTGGCACCATCGCAGCGCCGCGCGACAGAATAGCATGGGTTCGTGGAACCGTGAGGTGCCGTCGGACGATGGGACAGGCATGATCTGGCAATCGCTCAATGGCCCCTGGCGACTGCGCGAATGCGCCACGGACGAGTGGCTGCCCGGCGCGGTGCCAGGTGGCGTCCATACAGACCTGATGGCAGACGGGCGCATCGCCGATCCATTCATCGGCGACGAGGAGTTGCGGGTCAAGTGGGTGGCCGAACGCGACTGGGAGTACCGGCGCGAGTTCGTCGTCGAGTCTGTCCTGGCCGCCGAGGAGCGCGTCGGCCTCGTCTTCGACGGCCTTGATACCCTGGCCGAGCTCAGCCTCAACGGGGAGTTGCTCGGCGGCGCAGACAACATGTTCCGGACGTGGCGCTGGGACGTCACCGGACGGCTCCGGGCAGGCGCAAACGAGCTCTCGGTGGTGTTCCGGTCTGCCGTCCGACGTGCGGCAGAGATGGACGCGGTGAGGCACCTCGACTCCGTCAACAACCAGCTGCCAGGCGCGCCATACCTGCGCAAGGCGCCGTGCCATTTCGGCTGGGACTGGGGCCCAAAACTGCCGAACATCGGTTTCTGGCAGAGTGTGCGCCTCGAGGCCTGGAGCGGCACGCGGCTCGGGGAAGTTCACGCCTCTCAATCGCTCGAAGATGGGCGGGCGACGATTTCGGTTCGAGTGACCACGGAACGGGCGACCCCCCAGACGCAGAAGCTCGAAGCAGTCATGCGGGTCGAGTACCCAAACGGTCGAGTCGACCTGGCACGGTCGTTCGTTCCGGACGATCGTTCGATCGCCGACCTTTCGATCGAAATCACGGCGCCGGAACTGTGGTGGCCAAACGGGCTTGGGAGCCAGCCGCTCTACCGAGTCGAGGTCGAGCTGGTGGCCGGAGGACGCTCGCTGGACACGCGAATGCTCCAGATCGGCCTTCGAACGCTGGAACTCCGGCGCGAGCCTGACGGTTGGGGTGAGTCGTTTACGTTCGTCGTCAACGGCGTGCCGATGTTTGTCAAAGGCTCGAACTGGATTCCGGCCGACTCGTTCCCTGCCCGCGTGACTCCCTCGCATCTGGAGGCCCTGCTGGGCGCGGCCGCGCAAACAAACCACAACATGATTCGGGTCTGGGGCGGCGGCTTCTACGAGACGGAGACCTTCTACGACCTGTGTGACAAGTTCGGGATCTTGGTCTGGCAAGACTTCATGTTCGCCTGCAGCGTCTACCCGCTAACCGACGCTGCTTTCCTGGAGAACCTGGCGGCCGAGGTCCGCGAGCAGGTCCGGCGGCTGCGGCATCGGGCCTGCTTGGCGTTGTGGTGTGGCAACAATGAGATGGAACGCGGGTGGACGACCTGGGGTTGGAGCCGGCCCGAAAACGAGGACCTGCGAGAGGCCTATCTGCGCTTCTTCTCCGGCACGCTGCCGGCGTGGGTAGCAGCCGAGGATCCGGCCACTCCGTACTGGCCGAGCTCGCCGTCTTCGGGACGGCCGCTCGAGGAGGCCATCGGGGGAAGCCGTGGCGACGAGCACGAATGGGTCGTGTGGCACGGCCTTGCGCCGTTTTCCGCCTACGGCCGCGAGACATATCGGTTCGTGAGCGAGTTCGGCTTTGAGTCGCTGCCGGCGCTCGCGACCGTGGCTGCCTTCGCGCCAGATCAAGCCGAGTGGAACCTGGGCTCGCCGGTGATGGACCACCATCAGCGCTGCGACGCCGGCAACGCCCGGATCCTCTACTACCTGGCGCAGCAGTTCCGACTACCCAGCGACTTCGGCGGACTGATCTACCTGAGCCAGATCCTCCAAGCCGAGGCAATGCGCGTCGGGGTGGAGCATTGGCGTCGGCAGCGGGCTCGCTGCAGCGGCGCGCTGTACTGGCAGCTGAACGACTGCTGGCCGGTGTCATCCTGGGCGAGCATCGACTACTTCGGCCGGTGGAAGGCGCTCCAATACGCCACGCGGCGGTTCTATGCACCGATTCTTCTCTCCGCTGAGTGGGAGGCCGAGGCTGCGGTTGTGTCCCTGGCGATCACCAACGACACCCCAGATGCCTGGCGCGGCGAGGTCCGCTGGACAATGGAACGGCTGGGCGGCGAAGTCGTTGCCAGCGGTACCGAGTCGGTTGTGGCGGCGCCTCTCTCCACAACTGCGGTTCGCCGCGTGGATGCGCCGGCCGCGCTCGAGGATCTGCGGTCCACGGTGCTGGTGGCGGAGTTACTCCAGGCCGATTCGCGGCGGGGCCTCGCCGTCACAACGTTCATGCCGGACAAGCAGCTCGCTCTCGCACGACCCGTGATCGACCTCCGCCTCGAAGCGAACGCGGCGGGCCGAGCCACAATCCACCTGCGGTCGGATTTCCTGGCGCGATGGGTCGAAGTCTCGCTCGATGGAGCCGATGTCGTCTTCGGGGACAACTTCTTCGACCTCCCGGCCGGCCGGCACATGGAGGTCACGTTCGAGCTTCCGCCCGGCTGGTCGATCGAGCAAGCTCGAAAGGCTCTTCGAATTCGGTCGGTGGTGGATACCTACACCTAGCTGCCCGCCAGCGGCCCTCGGCGTGGGCGCGCCGACCGCCGACCGCCGACTGCCTGCGCGCCTATTTCTCGACCGGCAGGTCGGGCCTGTTCCCCCACTCTTCCCATGACTCGGCGCAGTTGCGAACCTGGTGTAGCCCGGCCACTTCCGAAAGCACGAACCAGGCCAGCGCCGCGGACGCCACCCTGGCAGTAGGTGGCACGGAGCTCCTCGGGGTTGACGCCTGTGCCGCGCAGGATCGCCCTCACGTCCGCAGCCGGCCGAAGCCGCCCGTCCGCAGCCACGAAGTCGCTGAAGAGCCGGTTCCGGGCACCCGGGACGCGGCCGCCGCGCGCCGCCCTGACGTCGCGGCCGAGGTACTCCCCAATCGACCGAACGTCCAGGAGCGGCGTCGGGCCGTTGGGGCACTCGCCTTGCGACTCCACGCCAGGACCTCCTCGGCCGTGGCTATCAGCGCACCGTCCCGCTCGCCGAGCGGCTCCGTCATCGCCACTGACGCCAGCGCCGGTTCGCCCGTCGTCACCGCCCGTCCATCGGCCTGCCACACCGACAGTCCCCCATCGAGCACGTGGACCCGATCCGCCGGGAACCGGTAGAGGCGAAGCAGCCAGTAGCCGCGAATGGCAAAGCGACCCTGGCCAGCGTCGTCATAGAAGACGACGCGACTGCCCGGGGCCCACCGTCCCATCGCTTCGGACGTTTCCTCGCGCGGGCACCAGATAGCGGCGCTTCGCCGCGCCCGTCGCCGGTGCGACTCCATCATTCGCCAGATCCACATGCAGATCGCTGAAGACGGCGCCCGGGACGTGGCCCTGGGAATACGCACCGCGATCGGTCGAGACGTAGACGACCCGAAGGTCCGGCTCGCCCATGTGAGCAGCAAGCCATTCGCCTGATACCAGCGGTCCAGGTCCCATCGCGTTCATGTTGCTCCTCCGGATCCGGCCACGACCCCGACAGCGTACGCGGCGGGGTCGGGCGCGTGCGGCGGGGTCGGGCGCCGGTGCCAGCATCTACGCGAGCACGACGCCGCTCCCTAACGGCGGCTTCCCGTCGGCCAGCGCCCGGAGCAAGTGGACGCCCGGCTCGGGCAGATCCGCCCTCAAAGCCTCCCCATGCTCCCTCATAAGCAGGCGGTTGTGCCGCGTATCCGCGAGCAGCAGAACCACAGCCGAGATGCCTGGGGCGTCGCGCCGTTTGGAAGCCAAACGCCGCTGCATAGCCTGCACATCGCGCGGCCCTGTCTCCGCCTCCACCGCGATTCGCACGACGCCAACTTCCACCACGGCATCCCACGCCCGCTGGTCACCGATCAGCCCGAGCGGCACTTCGAATCGCCAGGCCAAGGCCGGAGCCACCCGCTTTCGAAACCGGTCCAACAACGCCCGATGCGCGGCGTCTGTGATCGGCGGTCCCGCCGGATACGCCCGGGCGCTCAGCTCCAGGCCGACGACGGCAAGGAGGCGGGCGACCTTCGCCAGCGGGACGTCTGGAACATCTGCTTTCTCTATTCGGCCCACCTGTGAGCGCGACATCTTGACCGCCCTGGCCACCTCAACCTGGCTCAATCCGCGCTCCACGCGAGCGTTGCGCAGCTCGAGGCCCATCTCCGCCAGGATCTGGCGGGCTCGCCGGCTGCCGATGTCCGCGGGGCGCTCCTTGGTGACCACGAGTTCAGACTAGACGGCCGCGATCTACCCGGCCTGCACTGCCGATCAACCGCCGGTAGCCATCCCGCCCGAATGCCGTGTCGTGGTCGCACGTGCGCGTCCAGAGACACACATTCGACTACCTATCAGGCATCCGCCCCAAACGAAGTCGAAACTGCGCGTTTCCAAACACAGAACTGACCAATGGCTCCCCGCCCCGGCTGAACTTGGGCGCTGAGGCCTACAGATCGGACCGAGATGGGGCGCTGGAGGCCTCAACTCGTCCAACACGTATCTCCCGACGCGCACTCAGTGTGCGACGGAGTGATTTTGGGCGAGGTTGTATCTCCAGACGCACATCGGCGCCACCACCCGACGTCGTGCCACTGGCTGCGCCTCTCGCCTACTCCAGATAGTCCTTCAGCTTGCGGGAGCGAGATGGGTGGCGGAGCTTGCGCAGAGCCTTGGCCTCGATCTGGCGGATCCGCTCGCGGGTTACGTTGAACTCCTTGCCCACTTCTTCGAGAGTGCGGGCACGGCCGTCCTCCAGCCCAAAGCGGAGTTGCAGAACGCGACGCTCGCGGCCGGTCAACGAGTCCAGCACCGCCTCCACCTGCTCCTTGAGGAGCTGGTGGGATGCGGCTTCGGCCGGAGCCAACGCGCCCCGGTCCTCGATGAAGTCGCCCAGGTGCGAATCCTCTTCTTCGCCGATCGGCGTCTCGAGGGACACCGGCTCCTGCGACACCTTGATGATCTCGCGGACCTTTTCGGGCGTGACCACCTGCTCCTGGCCTTTGGACATGGCCTCGGCGATCTCGTCGACCGTCGGTTCACGGCCCAGCTCCTGGAGCAGGGTGCGCGAGACGCGGATGAGCCGGTTGATCGTTTCGACCATGTGGACTGGGATGCGGATCGTGCGGGCCTGGTCCGCTATGGCACGGGTTATGGCCTGGCGGATCCACCACGTCGCGTAGGTGCTGAACTTGAAACCTTTTTCGTAGTCGAACTTCTCGACCGCACGAATGAGGCCGATGTTGCCCTCCTGGATCAGGTCCAGGAAGCTCATGCCCCGGCCGATGTACTTCTTTGCGATCGAGACGACGAGCCGGAGGTTGGCCGAGGTCAACTGCTCACGCGCGTCGCGGCCGATCCGGACCAGCTCGCCGCGCCGATGGGCGAGTTTCGTGTTGAGGGGAACTTCCGGGTCGTGGCCGAGGCGCTTCAGCAGGTCGGCGTCATGGCCGCCTTCGATCCAGCGCTGTAGGGCCGGGTAGGCCACCTCGTCTCGAGTCCAGTTGTAGATGGCCCGTAGCCCGACGTTGTCGCGCGAGTCCAGGTCCCCGTTGTGGACGGCGAAGTAGGCCCAATCGGCCATCTTCACGAACGCCTCTGACGTCAGGGAGTCGTTGTAGGCTTGGACCAGGTGGCGCGCTTCCTTGATCAGTTCCTTAGTGCCGTCGCTGGTGGCTTCCTTACTGGCCTTAATCAAGTGGAAATCGATCGTCGGTACGAGCAAGTCAGCCGCGTCGGGCGACGAAACCGCATCGTTGACCATCTTCTTGGCTTCGGCGCCGAAGGGCAGCCTGTGCTGTGGTTTGAGCGCCCGGGTCTTGCGCTCGGTCTCGTGGTGGGTCCAGTCGTGGAGCGCCAGGATGCCCTTCCAGGGCTCGTCGACCATCCTCTCGCCGAGCTCGATGGCTTTGGCCAGCACGACCTCTTCTTCCGCCGTCAGGAGCGCGACTTTACCGATCTCCTTTAGGTACATCCGGACTGGGTCGTCGATCCCGATCATGTCAGCCGAGATCGCGTCGAGCTCTTCCTGAGTCGGCTCTTCAACAGCCCCAGGTGTGATCTTGGCCGGGACGTCGCCGGTCGTCCGCGGCTGCGCCGGGGCGTCCTCCTCGACGGCATCTTCGGTGGCGTCCTCGTCAAGGCTGTCAGGCGCGACGACTTCTTCTTCGTCGGCCAATAGCTCGTCGTCGTCGTCGAGCGAGTCCTCATCCAGCGAGCGGCGGGTGCGCACGCCCGCGAGCTTCGCCTCCTCTATGTCGGCCTTGCGACGGCCACCGCCCGAGAGGGCGACCTCAACGAGTTGCTTGTCAAGCGGGTCGGTCATCGGTGTCCTCCTAAGCGGCCCGGTAGCGCCGGAGCGCTCGAAGCCAGGAGACTCGTGTCCTGCCGACGTCGGTCAAGCGATCGGCGAGCCTCATTCAGATTGCGTTGTATTTCCAAGAGTCGAGCTACGGTCAGCGGATCCGCGGCGGCCTGCGCCTCCGCGAGTTCACCGGCGTTGAAACGAATTTCGTCTTCGAGCCTGTCTGCCTCGAGGGCCAGCAGGCATTGGTCCACCCCGATAGAGACTCGTGCCGCGGCCAGTTCGTTCGGGTCAGGGCCACGTTCCGCGTAAAGGGCGATGGCCAGGCCGTGAAGCTCCGGCGCCAGGGCTTCCAGGAAGCGACCGCGTTCGAAACGGCCGGAGCCACCGGCCTCGCGGTCGCGTTCGCGGTCGGCGATCATCGCCGCCAGCAACTCCCGCGCCGGGGTGCTGGGCAGGTTAGCCCTCTGGGCCCGCATCGTGTCCGCCACGCGCTCCTGCTGCTCCGGGACGAGGAGGAGGAGCCGCAGCAGCTTGCGCTCGTCGAGCGACACAGCCTTCAGCTCGGCTTTGGTGTCGATGGTGTCCGGAGCCGACATGACGGCCTCCGCCGTGAAACGGCCACCCGCCGCAGTTCCGCCACCGGCTCCTCCCGCCCATCCCGGACGCGAGGGTGCGTCGGGGGCGCGAATGGCCTCGAGCAGGACGCGCTCCTCCACTCCGGTCCGGCGTGCCAGCACCTGCAGGTAACTGTCGCGCACAACCGGATTTCGAATCTCGCGCAGCAACGGCACCAGGGCCGCCACGGCGTGGCGCTTGCCTTCGGGCGTGCGGACGTCGTAGGCCGTGGCGTAGTAGTCGATTAGGAACTCCACGATCGGCTGGGCCGTCCGGATGGACTCCCGCCAGAGATCGGGCGAGTCGCGGATCACCTCGTCGGGGTCCTTGCCCTCCGGCAGCCGAGCCACCCGCACGCGCGTGATTTCGACGCCGGTGTCCTCGGCCGCCAGCGACCCGATGAGGTGGAATAGCTCCGCGCCCCCGATGGATCCAGCATGCTGGCCGGCCGGATCGACGTCGTAGGCGAGGACGATCTCCCGGGCATAGCGGGCGATCAACGCAACCTGGGCCGGCGTAAGCGCCGTGCCGAGGCTGGCTACCACGTTGCCGAAACCGGCCTGGTGGGCCATCAGCGCGTCCGTGTAGCCCTCGACAAGGACGGCCTGGTCCAGGCGGCGCATCTCGGCCCGCGCCCGCTCGATGAGATAGAGGGTGCGGCTCTTGTCGAAGAGGGCCGTGGCCGGTGAGTTGAGGTACTTGGGGGCGTGGCCATCCGTCGTTGCAGGTGTGGCTGAGGCCGCCGCGAGGTCCCCGGGAAGTACGCGCCCGCCAAGGCCGACCGCCGCCCCAGTCACGTCGCGGATCGGGAAGATGACCCGGCTTCGGAACTTGTCGTAGGCCCCGCGCCCGCCCTGGCGCTGGCTCGTCAGGCCGACTTCTGCCAGCTCCGTCTCCGTCACGTTGCGCCGACTTTTGAGCATCTTGATCATCTGATCCCAGCCGTCCGGCGCCCAGCCGAGCTGGAACTTCTCGATCGTCTCGTCCGTGAAGCCTCGGCCGTGCAGGTATTCGAGCGCCGCCGCGCCCGTTTTCGACGACGTCAGAACGACGTGGTAGAAGGCTACCGCCTGCTCGAGCACCTCTCGCTGCCGGGCCTTTCGAGCGTCTTCACGGCTCGTTCGCTCATCGATCTCAATGCCGGCCTTCGCCGCCAGCCGCTTGAGCGCCTCAGGAAACGTCAGGTTCTCCTGCTTCATGACAAAGCTGAAGATATCGCCGCCTTCGCCGCAGCCGAAGCAGTGCCAGCTCTCACGCGCCGGCGTCACGACAAAGCTGGGCGTCTTCTCGCCGTGGAACGGGCATAGCCCCTTTAGGGTGGTGCCCGCCTTGCGCAGTTGCACGGTTTCGCCGACGAGATCGACGATCGACAGCTTGCTCTTCACTTCGGCGACAACGCCTACTGCCAAGCGATCACTCCCAAAGGCAGAGGTTCTAGCTCTGCCCCGATGTCAGACGGTCCGGGGGTCGCTGAGGTTCGACCATACCGCGGAGCCAAAAATGGAAACGACGATCCGAGCCTCCCCAAGTCGGCGAGTCCGGCGGCCGACCGGGCACGCATCGCACCATCCCCCGA
>JAYVMQ010000098.1:0-3264 GCA_043758855.1 Chloroflexota bacterium | reverse complement strand
ATCGTCGACGGCGAGAGGTTGAACTCGCTGGCCGATGGTTCGGGAGAGGGTGCGTCTGAGGTGGAGGCGGAGTCCGAGATTGCGGCGCTGGGTGTCGCGCTGGCCTCGGCCGTGCCACCTCCCTTGACCGATACGAGGACGCCTGTCGCCGCTATCGCCACAATGGCGATCACGCTGACGGCGATCACGGGGATCCTGTGGTTGGTCCAGGCGCCTTGGATCGCGGTTCGGATGCGTTCAATCACTGGTTCAAGTCTCCTTGGGACGAGCCGGTCCCCAGGATAGCCCGGATCAAGTCAGGGGGTCGTCGGACGCCCGACCGTCACCGCGACCCGACGAGAGTTCCGAATATCGGGATAATGGATCGCCATGATGGCTAACGAGGAGTTCTGTCGAGTGGAAAAGCTGTGACCGTGGCGCCCTCAAACGGTTCCGCTGAGTCGGGGGAAGACGTGCAGACCGTATCAAGTGCTCCTGAGATCGCTCATCCGGACACCGTGAAGCCCACCGACTTGCGTGTCGTCAGGGTCTTCTTGTGGGCTCTTGGGGCGCTCCTCATGGGCTATGCCTTCCTGGGCCGTGGGTTCGCCCATCTCGGGCTGGGGCCCCTGTATGTGGGCGAGATCGTCCTCGGGTTGGGCCTTGTGGCTACCGTCGTGGCGGCCGTGCGAAGCCGATTGCAGCTATCGCGGTCATGGCTCGTCATCTTGCTCGGCGTCTTCATGCTGCTGGGATTGATCCGTACCGTCCCCTACATCCCGACGTACGGGTCAGACGCCCTCCGCGACGCGACGCTGTGGGGCTATGGCTTCTTCGCCCTGATGCTCTTCGTGCTGTTGGATCGGGAATGGCTGTTGCGGCTCTTCAAGCTCTACGGCTATATGGCGGTCGTCTTCCTGTTCTGGGGGCCGGTGGCCTACTTCCTGTATGTCAACTACACGGTTGAGTCCTCGCCCGGCAGTTTCGTCTTCGTCAATAGCCTCATTCCCAATGCGCCTGGATCAGATGTCCCGATCCTCTTCTTCAAGGCGCAGGACATGGCCGTCCATACGGCCGGGGCGATCGCCTTCCTCGTGTTGGGCACTCCCGTGATCAGCCGAGTTCGCGATTTCCTGTGGCGTTTTGGGGCCGCCCTGCCGGCGTCCTGGATGATCTACACGACGGGCACAGTCTCTCGCGGCGGACTCGCCGCCATCGTGGCATCGATGGGCGCCCTGGGCGTCCTCGGCGCGGTGTCGCGTCGCACACGGAACTGGGCGCCCGTCCTGGCCGGAGCGGTCCTGTTCACGGCGATCGTGGCCAGCGGCCTTTCGTTACCGTCGTTGCCCAAGTTTGGACCGGGGCCAACACCGATCGCCGTTCCATCGGGTCCGACTCCGAGCGCGACGCCAACCCCCGTTCCAACGGCCACCCCGACTCCAACGGCCACCCCTGCTCCACTACCGGAATGGGCAGTCCCTCGCGCCGCGACCCCGACTCAGTGGTGGGAGAACATCACCAGCATCTTCTTCGGCTCCAGCAGCTCCCAACTCGAAGGAACCAAGCAGTTCAGGCTCGCCTGGTGGAACAAGATAATCAGCTACACGTTCAATGGCCCCTACTTCTGGGAAGGCAAGGGGTTCGGCGTCAACCTTGCCGACGATGACGGGTACCAGCAAAGCGTCAATCACTCGCTCCGGGCGCCGCACAACAGTCATCTGTCGGTGTTGGCGCGTATGGGCGTTCCAGCCTTCTTCCTGTGGCTCATTCTGCAGCTCGGGTTTGCCCTGTTGCTTCTGCGCGCCTTGCTTGCCTACAGACGCTCCGGAGACTCGCAACTCACCCGAGTCGCGGCCTGGGTTCTGGTTTTCTGGACGGCCATCGTGGTGAATGCATCCTTTGACCCGTATCTTGAGGGCCCACAGGGCGGCATCTGGTTCTGGACCCTCTTTGGGCTGGGTCTCGTGCTGATCCGTCTTGCGCCCCGACGTCAGGCGGAATGACCGGCCGTCAAGCCGTGCAGCGGGTGCTGCAAGTGCACACTCGCTACCGCCAGGCCGGAGGCGAGGATGAGGTTGTCGCTGCGGAGAAACGGCTGCTCGAGGACGCCGGCGTCTCCGTGGTCCAAGTCATGTTTGACAACCCCACACTCGGCGGGAGACCAGTCTCGCCGGCGCGACTCACTCAGAGCATCTCGGCCGTCTGGTCGCGCGCCGCGGCGCGGCGGGTTCGCGACGCGATCAAGGCAAACGGGTCCCAGGTGGTCCACGTTCACAACACCTTCGTCTCGGCTTCGCCGTCGGTCTACGGTGCCGCGGCGGCGTGTGGCGTGCCGGTCGTGCAGACGCTCCATAACTACCGGCTCGTCTGCCCCGCGGCCACGGTCTACCGAGCTGGACGCCCGTGTACCGACTGCTTGGGGCGCGCGATCCCGTGGCCCGCGGTCGTCCATGCCTGCTATCGAGGGTCGCGAGCACAATCCGCGGTCGTGACCGCTACGCTCGCGGTCGGCCGAGCCAGCGGGGCATATTCCCGTCGCATCGGGGCCTACCTCGCACTGACAAGGTTCCAGCGCGACCTGCTCATCCAGGGTGGATTGCCCGCCGGCCGGATCAAGGTGGTTCCCAACTTCCTGGAGCCGGATCCGGGCGTAACAGACGGCCCCCGCAGTGGGTTCCTCTTCGTCGGCCGGTTGTCCGAGGAGAAGGGCCTGCCGACTCTGGTGCGGGCGGCCGCTCTGGTGCCGGGAACGATCCGCGTCGCCGGAGCCGGGCCTTTGGCTCTGCTCGTCGGGGCCGCCGGTCAGAAGGGCGAGTTGGAGGTATTGGGCCACCTCGACAAGGCCTCGGTTCTCGACCAACTACACGGAGTTGTGGCGATGGTGCTGCCGTCGGTCTGGTTCGAGGGTCTGCCGGTTTCCGTCCTGGAGGCCTACGCGACTGGGACACCTGTCATCGCTAGCAGGATTGGATCGTTGGCGGAAGTAGTCATCGATGGCGTGACCGGCCTCCTCGCGACCCCAGGAGATGCTAGTGATCTGGCGGACCGGCTACGCTGGGCTAGCCAGCACCCGGCCGAGATGCTGGAGATGGGGTCCAACGCTCGCCGCGAATACGAAACGAAGTATCGTGGTGGCGTGCACCTGAATGCTCTCCTGGACACGTATCAGCGACTCATCGGCGCAAGTGGGTGTTCCACCGATGCCTGATTTCCGCTTTGTCGAGTTGCTTGGCGTGCGCGTAAACGCGGCGCCGTTTGACGATGCAGTCGAGACCGTGCTGAACG
>JAYVMQ010000097.1:0-11817 GCA_043758855.1 Chloroflexota bacterium | reverse complement strand
CCGACGTAGAACGTGCGGGCGGCGTCGCCGTGGTAGCCCTGCCAGATCGCACCCGCATCGACGGAGACGACCTGGCCTTCTTCGATGACGCGGCTGCCTGGAATGCCATGCACGACCTCGTCGTCGATCGAAACGCATATGCTTGCCGGAAAGCCCCTGTAGCCCTTGAAGGACGGTCGGGCGCCCGACTTCCGAATGTAGTCTTCTGCGATGGCGTCCAGCTGGGCCGTGGTCACGCCCGGGGCCAGATTTTCCTCCATCAGCGCGAGGACGTCGGCGACCACGCGCCCAGCACGGCGCATGAGCTCGATCTCCTGACGGGTCCTGCGCGGGACTATCACTTATCTGCCCTGGTCCCTGCTACCGATAGCCGGCTCGATGGCAGCAAGCAGATCCACCGTGACCGCGTCGATGTCGCGGCGGCCGTCGACAGACGTCAGTACCGCCTGATCGTGGTAGTAGCCCACCACCAGGTCAAGGGCGCCGAGTTGCTGGCGCAGTCGAGCCTGAACCGTGGCCGGCTGGTCGTCGGTTCGTTGGTACAACTCCGAGCCGTCGACATCGCAAACGCCCGGCTTGGCTGGTGGCTTGGTCTTTTCGTGGTATGGGTGGCCTGCCGCCCGGCAGACCCAGCGCCCACCGAGGCGAGCGACCAGATCCGCCTCCGGAACCTCAATGTACGGCGCCACATCGACGCGGCCGCCCTTCTCGGCCAGGGCCTTACCAAGGACCTCGGCCTGGGCGGTATTACGCGGGAAGCCATCGAGCAGGATCCCGGCCTGGGCGTCCGGCTGGGCCAGACGCTCGAGCAACATTTCGATAGTAACCGCGTCGGGCACGAGTTCGCCACGGTCCATGTAGCCCTTGGCCGTGAGACCGAGCGGCGTCTCGTCCCGGACAGCAGCGCGGAACAGATCGCCGGTGGCGACATGGGCAAGCCCCAGCCGCTCCGACAGGATCTGCGCCTGCGTACCTTTCCCAGCGCCCGGGGCACCGAGAAGGACGACGACGCTGCCGATCGATGCCGTCATCGAATGAAGCCCTCGTAACTTCGCATCATCAGCTGGGCCTCGAGTTGCTTCATCGTCTCGACGACCACGCTGACGACGATCAGAACGCTGGTGCCACCGATTCCAACGCCGATGCCCCCCTGGGCGGCGCTGAGGTCCTTGAACATCGGGAGGGCGGCTATAAGCATGGGCAACACGGCGACGGTGGCTACAAACAAGGCACCCGCAACCGTTATGCGGAAGGCAACCCGCCTCAGATACTCCTCAGTGGGCTGGCCTGGCCTGATGCCTGGGATGAAGCCTCCTGATTTGCGGAGGTTGCTGGCCGTTTCGTCGGGTTTGAAGACTATGAATGTGTAGAAGAAAGCGAATGCGAACGTCAGCAGGAAATACAGGCTCAGGTAGAGCGGCCCAGTGGTGCTGAGCCACGAGACGACTCCGGTCGCGATGTCGCGGATGCCGCCAACCGAGGACGTCTTAAAGTACTGAGCAATCTGAAGCGGGAAGAGGAGGATGCTGATCGAGAAGATGATCGGGATCACGCCCGCCATGTTCACGCGCAACGGCAGGAATGTGGATCCACCCTGGTAAATGCGGTGTCCGCGGACCCGGTTGGCGTATTGGATGGGGATCCGGCGCTGGCCCTCCTGGACGAAGATAATCACGAAGACGATCACGAGACCAAGAATTCCGAAGGCGAAGAGCTCCAACCAGTTCGGGCTGACTAGGAAGGACCCGACCGCGCCCGGCATGCGCGAAACGATGCCGGCGAAGATGATGAAGCTGATGCCGTTGCCGATGCCCTTCTCAGTGATCAGTTCGCCGAGCCACATCAGGACGATCGAGCCGACCACCAAGGCCAGGATCATCGACAGGCTTTGATAGCTCTCAAAGCTGAACGGCGTCGTGAAGGCGTCGATGCCTCTACCCTTTTCGTCTGCCTGAACGAGCGACAGAATGCCGTAGCCCTGCAGAGCCGCCAGCGGAACGGATAGCCACCGAGAGTAGCTGGTGATCTTGTTCCGGCCGTATTCGCCTTCGCGGCTGAGTGCCTGCAGCCTCGGGATCGTGGTCTGCAGGATCTGCATGATGATGGTGGCGTTGATGTACGGGTTCAGCCCGAGTCCGACGATCGACATGGCCTTGATGTCGCCGCCCGAGAAGAGCGCCAACATACCGAAGATGCCGTTGTCAGGCCCCGGGGACTTTAGGACCGCCGGGTTGATCCCCGGGATCAACACGTGCGCCAGGGCACGGTAGATGATCAGGATCAAGGCCACGAACAGCAGCCGCCGCCGGATGTCCGGCGCGCGGAAGGCGTTCAGCATCGACTCGAGCATGGCTCAGGAACCCTTCTATGCTTCCGAGCCGGCTTCGCCAGCCGGGCTCGTCGAGGGGAGGGTGTCCGCCGCGGACGAAGCCACGGACTGCGACGCTACATCAGCGTATACGTCGCCGGCCTCAGGCAACTCAAGCACATGAGCCGTGCCGCCGGCGGCCTCGATCTTGGCCGTAGCGCTCTTGGTGAACGCATCCGCCACGACGAAAAGCGGCCTCGTCACGTCGCCTTGGCCGAGAATCTTGAGCGGCTTCTTGAGCGTCCGGATGAGCCCAGCGGCCGCGAGAATGTCGGGCGTGATCGTGACGGGCGCGGGCTTGGCCGACTTGGCCGACTTTGCCGACGCCGAGGAATTCGGCGCGCCCTCCATCTCTGGCATATCGAGGATGCCGGTCTCGGCCAGGGCTGAGATGCGCCCGATATTCACGACTTCGTACTCGATCCGGAACTTGTTCTTGAAGCCCCGAAGCTTGGGCACGCGGATATGGATCGGGGTCTGTCCGCCTTCGAACCAGGCCGGCAGGCTGCCGTGCCCGGTTCTCGACTTCTGGCCCTTGGTGCCGCGTCCGGCGGTCTTGCCCTTGCCAGCGGCGATGCCACGGCCAACGCGAGTACGCGGCTTACGGCTGCCTTCGGCGGGTCGAAGGTCGTGCAACTTCATGGCTTCTCCTCGGGAAGTTCCTCGACCTCAACGAGAAAACGGACCTGACGGACCATCCCTCGCGTGGCGTCGTTGTCGGGCACCTCGACGGTGTCGCCGATACCCTTCAGCCCGAGTGCCCTGATCGTTCCGCGATTTCGAGCAATGTGGCTGATGGTGCTCTTGATCTGTTTGACGCGCAGTTTACCGGCCATTGCCAACCCTCGCCGCAGGCTGGCCGGCCACGGTCGATCGCACGGTGACACCGCGCATGGCGCTGATCTCTTCAGCCGAGCGAAGGCTTCGAAGTGCCTCAAGCGTAGCCCTAGTGACATTCACCGGGTTGGTCGAGCCGAAGACCTTAGCCAGGATGTCCCGGATGCCGGCAGCTTCGACGACGGCGCGGACTGCACCGCCGGCGATGACGCCGGTGCCCTGAGACGCCGGCTTTAGCATGATCTTCGAGGCGCCAAAGTTCTGCCGGACTTCGTGAGGGATCGTGGTCCCGACCATGGGGATTCTGATTAGATGCTTCTTTGCGTCCTCTACGCCCTTGCGGATGGACTCGGGCACTTCGCCAGCCTTACCAAGGCCGACGCCAACGTGACCCGCGCCGTCACCGACGACGATGATTGCGCTGAAGCTGAAGCGACGGCCGCCCTTGACGACCTTCGCGACTCTGTTGATTTGGACGACGCGCTCTTCGAGCGTCAGCTTGTTGGGATCAATCCTGGCCAACTGATCAGCTCCTTGCGTCAGAACTCAAGGCCGGCTTCGCGGGCGGCTTCCGCGAGCGACTTAACCCGCCCGTGATATCTGAACCCGGCTCGATCGAAGACGACCTGATCGATCCCCGCGCTCCGGGCGCGCTCGGCCAAGAGGCGACCAACGACCTTGGCCTCATCGGTCTTCTTCTGGCCTGGGGCCCTGAGCTCCTTTTCGAGGCTCGAGGCGGCGGCCAGCGTCTTACCGGAGGTGTCGTCGATTACCTGGGCAGAGATATGTTTGTTGCTGCGGAATACGGCCAGGCGAGGGCGCTCGGGCGAGCCCGAGAGGCGAAGCCTGATCCGCTCGTGCCGCTTCTGGCGCGCGGCCCCGCGGCTGGCGACCTGCGTCATCGTGCTGATCCCTTCGTCATGCTCGAACGGCTCACTTCTTGCCGCCGATCTTGCCGGCCTTGCCGGCCTTACGGCGGATTGTCTCGCCCAGGTAGTGAACGCCCTTGCCCTTGTACGGTTCGGGCTTGCGACTAGCTCGGACCTTGGCTGCAATCTGGCCGACGAGTTCCTTGTCGATGCCGACGACCGTTAGGCGGACCGGACTTTCGACTTCAAAGGCAATGCCGACCGGCGGATCGATCTCGATCAAGTGGCTGTAGCCGAGGCTGAGCTGTAGCTTGTTGCCAACCTTCACGGCTCGGTAGCCGACACCGGTGATCTCGAGCGACTTGCGATAGCCGTCCGTCACGCCGATCACCATGTTGGCCACTAGCGTTCTGGTCAGCCCGTGAAGCTGCTTGTGGTGCTTGGCTTCGCTGGGGCGCTCGACGGTGAGGGTTGAACCCTCGTGAATGACGCGCATGTCCGGATGGAGGGCGCGGTTGAGTGTTCCCTTCGGGCCCTCAACGGTGATTTCGCGACCGACGAGGGAAACCTCCACCGACGCGGGGACGGTAATCGGAAGCCGACCGATTCGTGACATCGCCGGCCTACCAGACGTACGCCAGGACTTCACCACCGAGCTGGGCCTTATAGGCCTGTGCTCCGGTCATGATTCCCTGGCTGGTGCTAACGATAACGAGGCCAAGTCCACCGAGCACCCGGGGGATCTCGGTCTTGCGCGCATATACGCGCAACCCGGGCTTGCTGATGCGCTTGAGCCCGGAGACGACCGGCGCCTTGCCATCAACGTATTTGAGCGTTACGCGCAGTACCTGGTGCACGCCATCGCGCTCCTCCTGGACTTCGGCGATGAAGCCCTCCTCCACAAGGATTCGGGCGATCTGTCGCTTGGTCCTCGAGGCTGGCACGACGACATCGGCGTGCCGGGCCCGCGACGCATTGCGGATGCGAGTCAGCATGTCCGCAATTGGATCGGAGACATTCATTGGTTACCTACCAGCTCGACTTGGTGACGCCGGGCAGTTCGCCAAGCAGCGCCCGCTCACGGAAGCAAATGCGGCACAACCCAAAGCGCCGCATGTACGCGCGCGGGCGACCACAAACGAAGCAGCGATGGTAGGCCTGCACCTTGTGCGCCGGCGTCCGCTTCGCCTTGGCGATCATCGACTTCTTGGCCATGGCTTCTCCCTCCCCGCGCCTAGACGGCGAAGGGCATGCCGAGGAGTTCGAGCAAACGCTTCGATTCCTCGTCGGTCTTCGCCGTCGTCACGATGCTGATCTCCAGCCCGCGGAGACGGTCAACCTTGTCGTACTCGATCTCCGGGAAGGCGAGCTGCTCGCGGAGTCCCAGAGAGTAGTTGCCGCGCCCGTCGAACGACTTCGCCGGGACCCCGTGGAAGTCGCGGATGCGGGGCAGTGCGAGCCGCGTTAGCCGCTCGAGAAAGTCCCACATTCGGTCGCCGCGCAGGGTAACGCGAACACCGACCGTGTTCCCTTCACGCAGTCGAAACTGCGCGATCGAACGCCTCGCCTTGGTGGTCACCGGCTTCTGACCGGTGATCGCAGCGATATCGCCGACGGCGGCGTCCACGGCTTTCGGATTGGTTAGCGCCTCGCCAAGACCGATGTTGACGACGATCTTGGAAAGCCGCGGGGTCTGCATCGGATTGGCGTAGCCAAACTGCTTCTGCAGCACCGGCATCGCCTCGTCCTTATAACGCTGCTGAAGGGCCCCGCTCATGCACTTGCCTCCAGCTGTTCGCGGCAATGGCCGCAGACTCGAACGCTCTGGCCGCTGCCCAGGCGCTCATGCTTGACTCGAGTAACCCGGTCGCAGCGCGGGCAAACGATCATCACGTTGCTCACGTCGATCGGCATCGGCTTCTCGACGATGCCGCTCTGCTGCGCCATGCTCTGGGTGTTCTGGCTCATATGCGGACGCGCCTTTTGGTGGCGCTTGGCAAGGTTGACGCCAGAGATAAGGATCGCAAGCGGCCGGCTGGACGCTCCGCGCCAAGAACCGGCGGCCTTGTGTTTAGACCCCAGGTTTCGAAGAACCTTCTCCACCTTGCCGCGCTTGCCGGCATCCTTGCCGTGCAGAACGACGACGGTGTCGCCGGTCCGGATCTCCGGAACCTTATTCGCGGTAGCGCTCTTGGCCTGAGCCATCAAAGCACCTCCGGAGCGAGGGACACGATCTTCATGTAGTTGCGATCCCGCAGCTCGCGAGCGACAGGGCCGAAGATTCGGGTGCCTCGCGGGTTGCCCTGATTGTTGATGAGGACCGCAGCGTTCTCGTCGAACCGGATGTAGCTGCCATCCGGCCTTCCGTATTCCTTAGCGGTCCGGACCACAACCGCGCGAACGACGTCGCCCTTCTTGACGGGGGCGTTCGGGATCGCCTGCTTCACGCTGGCGATGATCACGTCCCCGACGGCGGCGGTCGTCTTGCTAGAGCGGCCCATGATCCGAATGCACTGGATCGTCCGGGCTCCGGTGTTGTCAGCAACCCGAAGGCGAGTGTATTGCTGGATCATCGGGCGACCTCCCCATCATCGGCGTGCTGGCCCATGTGGGCCGCGCCGTGGAGGGCCTCGTCGAGCGCTTCTTCCTCGACGACCTGGGGCGTCGTGCCAGCCTCGCCAGCACTGGCGATGATGCTCACGAGCCGCCACCGCTTAGTGGCCGAGAGCGGTCGGGATTCCTCAATGAGGACGGTATCGCCGACGTGCGCTTCATTGGATTCGTCGTGGGCCTTAAACTTGCTGGTCAAGCGGATAACGCGCTTGTACAGCGGATGCCGCGTCATGCGCTCGACGGACACGACGATCGTCTTGTCCATCTTGTCGCTAACAACGCGGCCGACCTTGGTCTTCCGCTTGCCCTGCACTGCTGCTCCTGACATCACGTGATCTCCTAAGCCCTGCCGGCGGGCTGGGCCACCGTCCGAGAGCGCACGTCGCGGCGCTCGCGCTGCACGGTAAGGATCCGCGCGATTGATCGTCTAGTCTGAGGAATCGAGCTGTAGTCCTTCAGTTGCCGGGTGGTGAGCTGGAAGCGGGCCTGCCAGAGATCCTGCTTGGCCTGGCTGAGCTGCTCGTCGAGCTCCCCGTCGGACAGGGCCCGAACCTTATCAATGTCCATCTGCGAGGCCTTCCTTGAGGACGACTCGGGTAGCGACGGGGAGCTTGTGGCTGGCGAGACGCATTGCCTCGAGAGCCTCTACCCGATCGATACCGGCCATCTCGAAGAGGATGCGGCCAGGCTTGACCACGGCCACCCAGTGGTCAGGTGCGCCCTTACCGGAGCCCATTCGGGTTTCGGCCGGCTTCTTAGTCGCCGGCTTGTCGGGGAAGATGCGGATCCAGATCTTGCCGCCGCGCTTGACCGAGCGGGTCATCGCGCGTCGAGCTGCCTCGATCTGGCGACTGGTGATCCAGGCCGGCTCTGTGGTAGCAAGACCGAATTCGCCGAAAGCCACGGACGTGCCGCCCTTGGCCTGGCCGGACATGCGACCTCGCTGGACCTTGCGATGCTTGACTCGTCGGGGCATCAGCACGGCTACACCCCCTGCCCGATGACGGCTGAAGCGGCGACCGGCTCGCGACGAGGCTTCTCGCCGGGAACCTCACCACGATAAATCCAGACTTTCACGCCAATTCGGCCATATGTTGTCAGGGCGTGAACCTGGGCATAGCTGATGTCCGCGCGCAGCGTACCGAGCGGAATTCGGCCTTCCTTATCCCACTCGCGGCGAGCCATTTCGGAGCCGCCGAGGCGACCCGCAACGGCGATCTTCACGCCCTTGGCACCAGCCTTCATCGTCCGCTGGATGGACTGCTTCATGGCCTTCTTGAAGGCAATGCGGCGAGCCAACTGCTGGCTGATGTTGGCCGCAACGAGACCCGCGTCAAGTTCCGGCTGACGGATCTCCTTGACCTCGAGCTTGACCTTGCGCTTGGTGAGCGCGCCGACCTGCTGACGCAGCAGTTCGACGTTGGCACCGCCCTTGCCAATGACTATGCCCGGTTTGGCGGTGTGGATCGTGACCGTCACGTGGTTGATGCCACGTTCGATCTCGATCCCGCTGACGCTCGCGTTGGCCAGCCGGCGCGTGACCAGCAGGCGGATGGTGATGTCTTCCTTAAGCAGGTCCGTGTAGTCCTTGTCCGCGTACCACTTTGCCGTCCAGGTGCGCGAGACACCCAGCCGGAAGCCGTACGGGTGAACCTTGTGCCCCATCTAGGCCTCCCGGTCTTCGACGACGATGGTGATATGGGTCATGGGCTTGAGGATCGGGAAAGCCCGACCTTGAGCCCGCGGCCGCCAGCGCTTCTGAACAGGCCCCATGTTGGCCTGGGCATCAGCCACAACCAGGTCCTCGGCGGAAAGATTGTGGTTGTTCTCAGCGTTAGCCGTCGCGCTCTTGAGAACGCGGGCGACGTCACGAGCTGCCGCCTGCGGCATGAACCGCAGAAGAGCTGAAGCTTCCTCGACCCTCTTGCCCTTGATCGCGTTGGTCACAAGGCGAGCTTTTCTCGAGGAGCCCTTTAGATACTTGGCTGTGGCGGAAACGCGCACGTCCTTCGCTCCTACTTGAGTGCGGACGAGCGCTCGGTGTGCTTTCCATGCCCGCGGAAGGTGCGGGTCGGGGAAAACTCACCGAGGCGATGGCCGACCATGTTCTCGGTCACGTAGACCGGGATGTGCTTCTTGCCGTTGTAAACGGCGACGGTGTGCCCAATGAAATCGGGGAATATGACCGACGCGCGAGACCAAGTCTTAATGACCTTTTTCTCGCTGCGCTTGTTCATCGTCTGGACGCGGCCGAGGAGCCGCGACTCGACGAACGGTCCCTTCTTGACCGAACGCGACATGCCTCTCTCCTCTGCCTATGACTTGCGATGCCGCGAGCGGACGATGAGTCTGCTCGAGGACTTCTTGCCAAGACGTGTTCGGTAGCCCATGGCGGGCTGACCCCACGGCGTCTTGGGCGGCATTCCGGTAGGCGACTTGCCTTCACCACCGCCGTGCGGATGGTCTCTCGGGTTCATAACCACGCCGCGGACTTCGGGCCGCTGGCCCATGTGCCGTGCGCGTCCAGCCTTACCCAGGCTCTGGTTCTCATGCTCGAGATTCGAGACCTGGCCGATCGTGGCCATGCAGCGGAGGGGAACCCGCCTAACCTCACCGGAAGGGAGTCGCACCGAGGCGAAATCTCCCTCTTTGGCGAGCAGCTGGGCCGATACGCCCGCGGACCGGACGATCTGGCCGCCCTTGCCCGGGACCAGCTCTATGTTGTGGATCGTGGTGCCGAGCGGGATATTGGCCAGAGGAATCGCATTACCGAGTCGAGCCTCGGCCTCAACGCCAGCGACGACCACGTCGCCAACTTTTAGGCCGTGAGGGAGCAGCATGTAGCGCTTCTCGCCATCCACGTAGTGAAGCAGGCCGATGCGGGCCGACCGGTTGGGGTCGTACTCAATCGTAGCCAGCTTCGCCGGCACATCGAACTTGTCGCGCTTGAAGTCGATGATCCGGTAGTGCTGCTTCTCGCCGCCGCCGCGATGGCGAACGGAAATCCGGCCCTGATTATTGCGGCCAGAGCCGCGCTTCTGCGGCTCCAGTAGCGGCTTGTAGGGTTCTTTGGTGGTGATTTCCTCGAACGTGGACCGGGTCATTCCCCGGAGGCCCGCCGAGGTTGGTTTGTAGCTGCGCAGCGGCATCTCAGACGGCCTCGAAGAACTCGATCTTCTGGCCGGCGGCCAGCGTCACGATTGCCTTGCGAATGGGAGTCGTGCGACCGGCAACCCGGCTCCGCCGCATCCCGCCGCGTTTTTCCTTGGACTTGGTCGTCAGCACGTTCACCGCGGTGACCTTCACCTTGAAGATCTCCTCGACGGCGGCCTCGATCTGAATCTTGGTGGCCTCAGAGCGGACCGCGAACGTGTACTTGCCACGCTGCGACTCGTCCATCGTCTTCTCGCTGATGATGGGACGGAGAAGTATCTCGTGTGCAGTTAGGCTCACGCGTACACCTCCTCCATTCGGCTCAGCGCCGGCTGCTCAATCAGGACCATGTCCGCGTTGAGCACGGCCACGACATTGAGCGAGTCCGCTCGGATGACCTCTACTCCCGGCACGTTTCGCGCGGAGAGGATCAGCGTCTCATCCGTGGCCGGGGCCACGATGAGAACACGACCTTTGGGGCAGTTGAGAGCGCCGATGATGTTCACGATGTCGCGAGTCTTCGGCCCATCGAGCCCAAAGCCGTCGACGACGCGAATGGCGTCATCGTCGAGCTTGGACGTGAGCGCGCCGACGAGGGCGAGACGCTTCATCTGGCGGGGTAGGCGCTGCACGTAGCTGCGCGGATGCGGCCCGAAGACCACGCCGCCGCCACGGAACTGCGGAGACCGTATGGAGCCCTGGCGGGCACGGCCGGTCCCCTTCTGGCGGTAAGGCTTTCGCCCGCCGCCGGCAACTTCGCCGCGCCTCTTGGTGTCGTGGGTTCCGAGATGGCGGCCCGCAAGTTGGGCAATCACCACCTGATGGAGCACGGCCGTGTTGATTGGCGCGGAGAAGAGCTCATCTGAGAGCTCGACCTCGCCGATCGCCTCGCCCGTCCTCGCGTAGAGGGTCGTCTTCGGCATTGCTAGGCCTTCTTTACGAGGAGCAGCCCGTGGGGGGAGCCGGGGACGGCACCCTTGACGAGCAACAGGTTGCGCTCGGCGTCAGTTCGGACGACCCGCAGCTGCTTGACGGTCGCACGGGCGTCGCCCATGTGGCCGGCCATCCGCATGCCCTTGTAGACGCGGCCCGGAGTGGTTCCAGGACCGATCGAACCCGGGGCGCGGTGATGGTCCGAACCGTGAGTCTTTGGCCCGCGCTTAAAGTGGTGGCGCTTGATGTGACCGGAGAAACCCTTGCCCTTGCTAACACCCGTCACGTTGACGATGTCGCCGGCGGCGAAGAGCGTCACGTCCAGCTTCTGGCCGACGGTGTAAGCCTCGGTGCCGTCGGCGTCGAGGCGGAACTCACGGATGACAGACAATTTGGGCAGGTTCTTGAGCTGCCCCATCTCCGGCTTGTTGAGCTTGCCGGACTCCTCCACGCCGAGCTGAACGGCGGTGTAGCCGTCGCGCTCCGGGGTTCGGAGGCGGGTGACGGTGTTCGGCTCGACGATTACGACGCTCACAGGGATCATCGTTCCATCTGCCTGGAAGATCTGCGTCATGCCGACCTTGCGGCCGATCAATCCGATGCTCATAGCTGCTTCACATCTTGATTTCGATGTCGACGCCCGCAGCAAGCGAGAGTCGCATCAGGGCGTCGACCGTCTTCGAGGAAGGCTCCAGGATGTCGACGAGCCGCTTATGCGTGCGGATCTCGAACTGTTCCCGGCTGTCCTTGTCGATGAAGGGCGACCGCAACACGGTGAATTTCTCGATGCGCGTCGGCAGCGGAACAGGACCGACAACATCCGCGCCGGTCCGCTGAGCCGTCTCCACGATCTGCGCCGCCGACTGATCGAGCAGTCGGTGGTCGTACGCCTTGAGGCGGATTCTGATCCGCTGCCTTGCCATCACAGACTCCGGCTACTCAGTTATCGAGATGACGGCCCCGGCGCCGACAGTTCGGCCACCCTCGCGGATGGCAAAGCGCTGTCCGACTTCGAGGGCAATCGGGGTGATTAGTTCGACGGTC
>JAYVMQ010000096.1:0-3808 GCA_043758855.1 Chloroflexota bacterium | reverse complement strand
GGCCTCGGGACGGACGCGACGGATGCCGCTGGCCACGGCAGGGGCGCGACCGTGCGGCGCCTCCACGAAGTCTACGTTCAGGTAGTCGTAGGCGAAGACGGCGCAGCCGACCGGAGCCACCGCGATGGTGTGGGCGGGCAGGTCCAACTCAGTCAGAACCTCGGCCAGGAGCCGGTGGACGATGCCGTGGCCGCAACCCGGACAATAGTGAGTTGAGCGATCGACCAGAACGTCCGGCCTGGCGTAGATGAGCCGCGGAGCGGAGCCGCCGGCCGAGGATTGGCCGTAGATCGTCATTGCCGGCCTCCTAGTCGCGTTCGCTCTACTCGGGCGCGGAGCGCTTTGAGCGCGCCCAGAACCTCATCCGGAGTCGGCACCAGGCCGCCCATTCGACCATGGAACGCCACGGGACAGCGTCCCTCTACGGCCAGACGAACGTCCTCGACCATCTGACCCGAGGACAGCTCCACGGTCAGGATGCCGAGCACGCGGCCGCTGAGTCGAGCCAACGCACGTTCGGGGAATGGCCACAGCGTGATCGGCCGGAAGAGACCGGCGCGAATGCCCTGCTCGCGAGCTCGGGCAATTGCGGTGCGGGCGACGCGAGCGGCGGTGCCGTAGGCCACGATCGCAAACTCGGCATCGTCGAGTTGCAGGCCTTCCCAGCGGACCTCGTGGCGGGCGATCTCGCGGTACTTGTGTTGGAGGGCCAGGTTTCGCTTCTCGAGCACCTCCGGCACCAGGTCGATCGACTTGACGACCCGGGCCGGCCTACCGGCGGCACCCGTCAACGCCCAGTCGAAGACGTGGCGTTCGGGCGTGCGGAATCGCAACTCGACCGGCTCCATCGCCTGACCCAGGATCCCGTCGGCAACGAGCATCACCGGCGTCCGGTACTTCTCGGCCAGTTCGAAGGCCGTGGCCACCAACTCCGTCGCCTCGCCTATCGACGCCGGCGCCAGGACCGGCACGCGGTAGTCGCCGTGGCCGTGGCCCTTGGTGGCCTGGAAGTAGTCGCTCTGTGACGGGCCTATGCCGCCAAGCCCGGGGCCGGCGCGCATGATGTTGACGAGCACGATCGGCGTTCCCGAGCCGGCCATGTAGCTCATCGCCTCGGCCATGAGGCTGATGCCCGGACTCGAGGAGGAGACCATGACCCGGGCTCCCGTGGCGGCCGCGCCCAGGGCCATGTTGATTGCGCCCAGTTCGCTTTCCGCCTGAACGAAGACACGGCCCAACTCGGGCATGCGGCGGGCCATCCACTCAAGCAGTTCCGCCTGGGGCGTGATCGGGTAGCCGAAGTAGGCGTCGCAGCCGGCCTGGATCGCGGCCTCGGCGATGGCCTCGTTGCCCTTCATTAGGACTCGAGAGCGGCGGGCTGCGTCCACCTCTGTCTCCGTCAGGTGCTCACCCTTGCCCATCTCGCGATCTGCCGTCATCGGCTGCGTTCCTCTCTGGCGGCCTCGCGCGGCGCGGCCCAGACGGTGAAGACGGCGTCGGGGCAGACGCGGGCGCAGATGGCGCAACTGGTACAGGCAGACGCGTCTGTCAGCGCTACGGGGTGGTAGCCGAGGACGTTGATGCGGCTTCGGTCGAGAGCAAGAACCGCCTTGGGGCAGGCGGCGACACACAACTCGCAGCCCTTGCAGCGCTCCGCAGCGATGACGAGCGGCCGGAACGGCAGGGGTTGCTGCAGCCGGGCTCTGGCCACTGCTGAGATCGCCATTCGCTATTCGCTTTCGGGTGCGGAGCCCGTCGCGAAACCAGCCACCGGCCTCGACCGCCCCGGCCTTGAGGGTCGCCGGCGGCCTTGGCCCGTAGCAGCCCCGCGTGCGGGACTAGTTGATCGTAGGCTCCCGCTATGGGCAACCTCAGGCAAGAGCCGAAGGACCCCAAGCCGTTCGACCGGGCGAGCCAGGGAGATGGGATACTGGACATCGATGAGGGCGAGGACGACGGGCCCTGTTCTCGAGCTACGGCGATACCGCACCCAGAGGCCCTGATGGACGAGAAAACGCGACTGCGAGGCAGCCCCGAGACCTTCACCCTGGCGCCTGCCGTCGAATTTGACCCCGACGGAATGGCCCTGGAGCCAATCCGGGCACACTTTCCGGGCGAGGTTCCGCCGCTGGGCCTCGGCGTCGGCGACCTTGGCCCGGGCGACGAATCTCAGCCTCAGATCAGGCAGGCCCTCCTCGGCGAGCCGTTCGACGATCCCCTCGCCCCCGGCAGCGTCCGTTGCATGGCCTGTGCCCATCGCTGCGTTCTTCGCCCCGGCCGGGTCGGCATCTGCGGCGTCCGCCAGAACCGCGGCGGGAGTCTGTACACCCTCGTCTACGGCCAGGTCGTTGTGACGAAGGCCGAGCCGGTCGAGAAGAAGCCCTTCTACCACTTCCTGCCGGGCAGCCACGCCTACTCGGTCGCGACCCAGGGCTGCAACATGCATTGCGGCTACTGCCAGAACTGGCATATTTCCCAGGGCCATCGCGAAGGCATCGTGCCGGACAGCCGCAACGTCTCGCCCGAGGCGGTCGTTCAGGAGGCCGTCGCGGCCGGCGTTCGAAGCATTGCCTACACGTATGTCGAGCCGACGATATTCATCGAGTTTGCGTTGGACTCCATGGTCAAGGCGCGGGCAGCCGGTTTACGCAATATCTTCGTCACCAACGGCTACGAGACGCCCGAAGCGATCGAGCTGGTGGCGCCGTACCTCGATGCCGCCAACATCGACTTGAAGGCTGCCAACGACGACTTCTACAGGCGGATTTGCGGTGCTAGGTGGGAGCCGGTCCGCGAAACCATTGTCGAGATGCATCGCCGTGGGATCTGGCTCGAATTGACCACTTTGGTCATACCCGGCCTCAACGACGATCCACGCGAGCTGCGGGCGATGGCCGAGTGGATTGCGACCGCCGTCGGCCCGGAGACGCCCTGGCATCTCACCCGATTCCAGCCGGCCTACAAACTGAGCCATCTGGAGCCGACGCCCGCAGCCACGCTGGAGGCTGCGGCCGCGGCCGCGCGCGAGGTTGGCTTGCGCCACGTGTACGTCGGCAACGCCCCTGAGGTGGAGGTCGCAACCACGTTCTGTGCCCGTTGCGGCGAGAGGCTGATCTCGCGGTCTGACTACGGGGTCACGGAGTGGCGCCTGGTCGACGGTCGCTGCCCGCACTGCCAGCACGCCTTGGCGGGGGTCGGCCTGGAGAATGCGCGTCGTGGCGTAGCGGCCGCCCGACAAGCCACCCGGGCGGGCAGGGACGTAGTCGGGACCTTTTAGCCTAGACGCGGGCCGCTCGGCAGGCGGAAACTGCAGCGTGCGGGTGTGAGATATGTGGGGCCCAAGCGGCCCGCGTGCCGGATACCTCGGCTCGCCGCACGGAGGCTCGATCGGATGCGCGACGCAGGACTGACCCGAGGCGAGGCCACGCCGCCAGTCCGCACGCCCGTCGCTCGCATCGTCCAGGCGATCGAGGTCCGTGGTCTGGTCCAGGGCGTGGGTTTTCGGCCGTTCGTGTGGCGGCTGGCGGCGGAACTCGGGCTCGATGGCGGCGTCATCAATCGGGCCGGCCAGGTTGAGATCATGATTGCCGGCCCTGTCGCCGCAGTCGAGGCATTTGCGCGGCGGCTGGCCGCGGACGCGCCACCGAGAGCGCGCGTCGAGGCGGTGGAAGTCCGAGAGACGGACCGATCGATTGAACCGGGAGCCGGCTTCTCGATCGAGGAGAGCCAGACGTCCGCTTCGGCCGAGCGGCTCTTCCCGCCCGACATTGCCACCTGCGACGACTGCCTGACCGAAGTCTTCGACACG
>JAYVMQ010000095.1:0-6987 GCA_043758855.1 Chloroflexota bacterium | reverse complement strand
GATCAGCCGGGGCGACGGTGGGAAGATCGTCTGCGAAGTCCAGCAGCACCTGGGCAACAATTGGGTCCGCAGCGTTGCCATGACCACGACCGACGGCCTAGCCCGCGGCACTGAGGCCAGGGACACGGGCAGCCCCATCAGCGTCCCGGTCGGTCAGGGCACCCTCGGCCGCGTCTTCAACGTGCTCGGCGAGGCGATCGACGAGAAGGGCCCGGTCGAGGCGACCGAGTATCTGCCGATCCACCGCCCGGCGCCGGCCTTCGACCAGCAGACGACCGAGACCGAGATCTTCGAGACCGGAATCAAGGTCATCGACCTGGTTTGCCCGTTTGCCAAGGGCGGCAAGATCGGCGTCTTCGGTGGCGCCGGCGTCGGCAAGACGGTCATCATCCAGGAGCTGATCCGCAACGTCGCCTCGGAGCATTCCGGCTACTCGGTCTTCGCGGGCGTCGGTGAGAGGTCCCGCGAGGGCAACGACCTGATCCACGAGATGACCGAGTCGGGGGTCATCGCCAAGACGGCCTTCGTCTTCGGCCAGATGAACGAGCCGCCCGGCGCCCGGCAGCGTGTCGGCCTGACCGCCCTGACGATGGCCGAGTATTTCCGCGACGTTGAGGGCCGCGACATTCTCCTCTTCATCGACAACATCTTCCGCTTCACTCAGGCAGGGTCTGAAGTTTCGGCCCTGTTGGGCCGGATGCCTTCGGCGGTCGGCTATCAGCCGAACCTGGCGACTGAGATGGCCGCTCTGCAAGAACGAATCACCTCAACCAAGAAGGGCTCGATCACGTCTCTGCAGGCCGTCTACGTGCCGGCGGACGACTACACGGACCCTGCCCCGGCGACCACCTTCGGCCACCTCGACTCGACGATTCGTCTCGAGCGCGCCATCGCCGAACTGGGCATCTACCCCGCAGTTGACCCGCTGACATCCACTTCTCGGGTCCTCGACCCGCTCGTCGTCGGGCAGGAGCACTACGACACGGCCCGTGAGGTGCAGCGCGTTCTGCAGCGCTACCGGGACCTGCAGGACATCATCTCGATCCTGGGCATCGACGAACTCTCGGAAGAGGACAAGGCGACGGTCGCAAGAGCGCGCCGCCTCCAGATCTTCAACAGCCAACCGTTCCACGTGGCCGAGGTCTTCACCGGACGACCCGGCGCCTATGTACCGATCCGCGATACCGTAGCGTCTTTCAAGGAGATCCTGGAGGGCAAGGTCGATGACCTGCCCGAGCAGGCCTTCTTCCTGGCCGGTACTCTGGACGACGTCCGGGCGAACGCGGCCAAGCTGGCAAAGTAGCCCGCAAGCTCGTGCGGATACCGCGGCTCGTTGCCGCTTTGCCGGGCTCGGCCACGGCCCCGACCGGGGCGAAGAAGAAGGAATTGAGTAGTTGACCCTACATCTGGAGATAGTTACTCCGGAACGGCGAACGTTTGAAGGCGACGTCGATGAAGTCATCGTGCCCGGCAGCGAGGGTGAGATGGGCATCCTGCCGCACCACGCCCCGCTGATCTCTCTCCTGGGTCAAGGGGTGCTGCGCGTCAAACGGTCAGGTCAGGAAGAGGAGTTCGCCATCTTCGGCGGCTTCATCCAGGTCCGCCCGGACCGCGTCGTGGTGCTGGCCGAGACAGCGGACATGGCCTCGGAAATCGATTTGGAGCGGGCGGAGCGGGCTCGCCGGGAGGCCGAGCGAGTTCTGGAAGGTGGTTTCGTTGAGCCGGCCGACCTGGCCAGCGCACGAGCCGCACTTCAGAGGGCGCTGATCCGCATTCGTGTGGCGGAGCGTGGACCAAGAGGCACTGCTCGGGGGGAACATGAAGCGGTCCGGCTTCACACGTCCCGGCCGCCTCACCAGTCCGACCCTCCGGGCGAGTAGTGGATGGCTGACGCCAGACCCTTCCACTGGGAGTACAACCCGGAGCCCATGGCCCGCGAAGTTCTGCGGATCGAGGGCGGCCGACGGCTTGAGGGTTCGGTCAGAATCAGCGGTGCCAAGAACGCTGCCCTCAAGCTGATGGCCGCGGCCACATTGACGGGCGAGCGCTGCCGCTTCACCAACGTCCCCGAGATCGAGGACGTGCGCGTCCTGGCCGACGTCCTGCGCGATATCGGTGTGACTGTGGACCATCCGGCCCCAAACGTCTACGAGATCGCCGCTGGCGACGCCGAGTGGCTCTTCGTGCCCCTCGAGGCCGCGGCCAAGATGCGCGCCAGCTTCATCCTGCTCGGCCCGCTGCTGACCCGTTTCGGCCGGGTCATAATCAGCAACCCGGGCGGCGACCGCATCGGCCGGCGGCCGGTGAACCTGCACGTTGACGCGATGCGGGCTCTCGGCGCCGAGATCGAGTACCGCAACGGCTACTACTTCGCCAAGTCTCCCGGCCGGCTGCGTGGTGGCCTAATCACTTTCCCCCAGATCACCGTCATGGGCACCGAGAACGCTATGCTCGCCGCTGTTCTGGCCGACGGCCATACGGTGATTGAGCCGGCCGCCCAGGAGCCCGAAGTGGACGACCTGATCGAGTTCCTGCAGAAGATGGGCGCCCAAGTCGAGCGCACCGCGCCCAACCGCATCGAGATCGAGGGCCGTCGGCGTCTCCGCGGCGCGGACCACTCGGTCGTGCCTGATCGGATCGAGGCGGGCACCTTCATTGTGGCCGCGGGCGTGACCCATAGTCGCCTGACCCTCGAAGGCGCTCGCCGTGACCACCTCGGTGCGTTCTTGAGCATCATGGACGGTGTTGGCATCTCGATCAGATCGAGTGGCGACAGCATGGAAGTGGACGCCACGTCTGCCGACATGGACCCGCTGCGATGTTCCGACATCGAGACCCAGCCCTATCCGGGCCTGGCTACGGACTTGCAGCCGCCAACGTGCGTACTTCTGACCCAGGCCAGCGGCACGAGTCAGGTCCGCGAGACCGTCTTCGAGGACCGCCTTGAATGGCTTGGTGAGCTGCGCCGTATGGGCGCCAATGTTGAGATCGTGGACCAGCATCACGCCGTGATTACTGGTCCGTCCCCGCTCCAAGGTGCCGAAGTCGAGATCGGCGACCTTA
Source organism: Chloroflexota bacterium (assembly GCA_043758855.1). Classification (GTDB taxonomy): domain Bacteria; phylum Chloroflexota; class Limnocylindria; order Limnocylindrales; family CSP1-4; genus Fen-1039. The sequence continues at coordinate 3,924 of JAYVMQ010000095.1, read as the reverse complement.
GAGCCGGTGCGTCGCTTATCCTTGCCGCTCTGGCCGCCGACGGCGTCACCACGATTCGGGGCGCTCACCACGTCCATCGCGGCTATGAGAAGATCGACGCGAAATTCCTGGAACTCGGGGCCAGGATCGAACGACTTTCGGAAGGGACTTAGCGCGCCGGTATGAAGATCGGAATCGACCTGGGCACGGCCAACATCATCGTCTACGTCAAGGGCCAGGGCATCGTCATGATGGAGCCCTCCGTTGTCGCCGTCGACGACCAGAACCACATCGTGGCGGTCGGCGCAGAGGCCCGCGAGATGATCGGTCGGACACCCGGCAACATCCAGGCGATTCGGCCGATGCGAGACGGCGTCATCGCCGACTACGTAATCACCGAGGCGCTACTGGACCACTTCATCCATCGCGTCCAGCAGGGGCGACGTTTTGGCTGGGGCAAACCGGAAGTCATGATCAGCGTTCCGGCCGGCGTCACCAGTGTTGAGAAGCGGGCCGTTCGTGACGCGGCCCTCAAAGCCGGCGCCGGCGAGGCCTACCTCATCGAAGAGCCGATGGCCGCTGCCATCGGCGCCAACGTCCCGATCAGCGGGCCATCCGGCTCGATGATCATCGACATCGGCGGAGGCACGAGCGAGATCGCGATCATCTCCCTCGGCGCGATCGTGGTCTCCACGAGCCTTCGAGTGGGCGGCAACAAGATCGACGAGGCGATCTTGAGCTACGTCCGCAAGAAGTACAACCTGATGATCGGTGACCGTACGGCCGAAGAAGTGAAGATCCAGATCGGCACGGCACTGCCTCTCGAGCGCGAGATGACGATGGATGTGCGAGGCCGCGACCTTATCGCCGGCCTGCCGCGCACGATCTCTATAGCCAGTTCTGAGGTGATGGAGGCCATCGAGCCGCCGCTCCAGCAGATCATCGGGGCCGTCCGCCTTGTTCTCGAGCAGACGCCGCCGGAGCTGTCCAGCGACATCATCGACAAGGGCATGGTCATGTCCGGAGGCGGCTCGCTCCTTCGGAACATCGACAAGCTCCTGACTCAGGTCACCGGCGTGCCCTGCCACGTCGCCGACAACGCCCTGCATTGCGTCGCTCTCGGAACCGGCATCGCCCTGGAGCACTTCGACTTCTTCAAGAAGTATTTGGGTCCGCAGGGCTGATGACAGTGCCGGCGGGAGACTTCGGCGGCGTCTTCGGCGGCGGCGCCGACCGTGCGACTGCCGACCGTGCGACTGCCGACCGTGCCTTCATCGATCTGCACTGCCACACGAGCGCCAGTTTCGATTCGCTCGCGACCGTGGCCGCAGTAGTTCGCGCGGCGGCGGCACGGGGCCTGACCCACCTTGCCGTTACGGACCACGACCGGATCGACGCCGCCATCCGCGCCCGCGACATCGCCCCGCCGGAGCTGACGATCGTCATCGGCGAGGAGGTCAAGACGGTGGATGGGGATCTGATCGCCCTCTTCCTCGACAGGGTCGTCCCGCCCGGGATGTCCGCCATCGAGACGATCGCCGCAGTTCGTGAACAGGGTGGTCTGGTCGGGGTGCCGCATCCCTTCGACGGCCTCCGCGGCTTTGGCCGCAAGAGTGGTCTTCGCCTTGAGGAGATCGCCGACAAGGTGGATTGGATAGAGGCCTACAACGCCCGAGTAATCGGCGGATCGGCCAACGAGCGAGCCGCCACGTTCGCGCGTGAACACGGACTCCCCGGGTTGTGCGCTTCGGATTCACACACTGTTCTCGAGGTGGGCGTGTCGTCCAACGTGGTCTACGGCGACCCGGGTACCGCGGCCGGTTTGCTCGCGGCTCTGGCCCGTGTAGAGATGCATCCGGCTCGAGCCACGTTCTACGTTCGAGCTTGGACGCCCCTCGCCAAAATTATTCAATCGATGCGCGGGAACGGCCGCATCGGTCCCTCGACCGCCGGGGAGAACTGATGACCGAACAGCCTGGGCATCATCGCCACCCGATCGGGGATACGCTCGGTCAGGAGGCGGACGCCCTCATCAATCCCGAGGCCGTGGTAGAGATGCCGCCGGCCGATCAGATGTCAATTCTGCGACGGCTGCGCGAGCCTAAGACAATCCTTTCGATTGTCGTGCCCCTGGCGATCATCGTCATCGCCGCCTTTCTCAACCAGCAGTATCTGGGCGAGATACCGGGCGACATCGGCAGGGCCAACCTCTGGCTCATCTTGCTGGCGTTCCTTGCCTACTACGTCGGCTTTCCGCTGCGTGGCTGGCGCTGGACAAAGCTGCTACGCGGGGCCGGCTACAAGGTCAAGATAAAGGACGGCACGGAGATCCTCTTCATTTCATGGCTGGTCAACTGCATCGTTCCGGCCAAGTTGGGCGATGTCTACCGTGCCTACCTGATCAAGATAAACAGCCCCGTGTCCGCCACGAAGACTCTTGGGACGGTCTTCATGGAGAGGATCCTTGACCTCATTGCTATTGCCTCTCTGGGTATCCTGGCCGGCTATTGGAACTTCCACGGCAGCCTGAACAATCTGCCCGCGGCTACGCAGTTCATCCTTGCGATCGGTGTGGTCGTGGTTGTTCTGCTTATCGTGGCGCTCGTCGTCATGCGCAACTTCGGCCGGCGGGTGATCTCTTTCTTGCCGCTTCCCCATCGCATCGCCGACTTCTACGATCGCTTCGAAGAAGGCGTATTCGGCTCGGTAGGAGCCCGTGGCCTGCCGCTGCTGGGTGTCCTCACGATCGTCATCTGGATGACGGAAGCCATGCGTCTCTATCTCGTCGTGCGTGCCCTCGGCTATCCCGATGTCAACCTGGGCCTGTCCGGTGCCATGTTCGTTTCGTTGATCGGTTCGCTGCTCACGGCAGTGCCTTTCACGCCGGGCGGCATCGGGCTTGTCGAGACTGGGATGGGCCTGGTCTTGACCAGTGTGTTCAAGGCCAGCACACCCCAGGCCTTGGCCATCGTCCTTGTAGATCGGACGATCAGCGTCTTCTCGATCATCGTTCTCGGCTCCATCGTGTACGTGATTTCCTCCAAGCCCCGCGGCGGCGGCATGGAGGTCCAGGAAGTAACCCCGGCTACTACGCTCACGAGATGACGCGGCCTCAAGCAAGCCACGACATCTAGCGACTCCCGGAGCCCAAGGTCATCGAACAGGGCGACCTGGTCCGTCCGACCGCAGCGGGCTCAAATGCGCCGGTTACGCACCAGATCGCTCCTTCCAGGGCCGGCCTAGGCTGCAGGCGAGTCGATCTCGCGAAATTCTGACCCCGTGGCGAGCACGGCGCAGGATTCTGCCCGACCCGACACGTCCGTTCGCGACCCCTGGTGTTGACCCTGAAGTCACCTGTCGAGGTCGCCGGTTGTTGTGTGCGTGAGGTACCAAAAGCCCATTCACTCTTCTACCGCCCACTCCGATAGTTGAGACAACGGGGCAGTCGCACCGTACCGGGAGCCTGCCAGGACATGATTGAACAGAACGGCCCAGCCTTCAACGAGTGGCTGAGGGTCCAGCTCAAGGCAAAGAAGATGTCGCAGCGCCAGCTCGCGCAGCAGTCTGGCGTTGACCACTCGACAATATCCCGGCTTATCCGAGGCGACCGCATGCCGTCCCTGGGTACGGCCACCAAGCTGGCCCGCGGCCTGCGCGAGCTCCGCGATGACGCCGATGCGGCGCAGTATTTGGGCTTCGTTGCGGCCGGAACCACAAGTCCAACTGCCCGCGTGGAATACTCGATCCGGGCCGATGAGGCTCTATCGGAGTCTCAGGTCCGTCAGGTCATGGAGTACTACCTGGCCGTTCGAATGAGGCGTTTCGGCCGAAGCTACGTGACCATGCGCTCCGACAGCCGGCCGCTCGAATTGCGCCGAGTGATCGACGAGCGCCGCGATACGCCGATGCTGTCGGCGGTTGCGGCGGGCCACTCCGTCCGGTCGA
>JAYVMQ010000094.1:0-7923 GCA_043758855.1 Chloroflexota bacterium | reverse complement strand
GCGAACGTCGTCTCGTGGCTGACCGACTTGGCCGCCTCGCCGCCGCCCACCACAGGGTCTGAGTCGATCCCCAGCGCCCGGTCCTGGAGTGTGGCGCCGTGATCGCCGAGGGCGCGCGCCAGGGTCTCCACGGGCAGAGCGGCCAGTTCGCCGATCGTTCGAATGCCCAGGCCGTGCAGTCGTTCGGCCGTCTTCGGCCCGATTCCCCACAGCCGCCGAATCTCAAGCGGGGCGAGGAAGGCGGCCTCCTGCCCTGGCTCGACCACGACCAAGCCGTCGGGCTTGCGCAAGTCCGAACCTACCTTGGCGATGAGCTTGTTGGTCGCGACACCGACCGAAACGGTGAGCCCGGTCACCTCGACGACCTCGCGCTTGAGCCGACGCGCGATCTCCGGCGCGATCCCAAACAGAGCCTCCGAACCGGCGACATCGAGAAACGCCTCGTCGATCGAAACCTGCTCCACGGCGGGCGTGAAACGGCGGAACACCGCCATCACCTCGCGGCTGACGCGCTGGTATTTGGCGCCGTCCACCGGCACGAAAATCCCGTTCGGGCAAAGTTGAAGCGCCGTCCGCAGCGGCATCGCGGAGTGCACGCCGAACTTGCGGGCCTCGTAGCTGCAAGTGCTGACGACGCCGCGCGACCTCGGGTCGCCGCCGACGATCACCGGCTTGCCGCGCAACTCCGGCCGATCGCGCTGCTCCACCGCCGCGAAAAACGCGTCGAGGTCCACGTGGAGGATGCAGAGTCGGCCGCCGGACATGGGCCAATGATGGCGCGGCAGAGAGCTGCTGGCGAGAGCCCGCCGACTGCCGACTGCCAATAGCCATCAACCGGCGCGGCCGGCGTCAGTAGGGTCTGCGCCGATCCACCCGAACCAGAGCAACGGCCACAAGCAGGGCCACGAGCCCCCAGGCGACGACCATCACGCCCCGGTCGGCGTAGCTTTCGAGTGAGGCGTGCGCGTCCGTGCCCGGACTAAGCGCTCCCTGGAGCACGTCAGCGGCAAGGCCGGCCGCCAGCAAGAGCGGCACGATCAGCACGACTGACGCCAGCACTTTCCCAAGTAGCCATCTCCGTCGCGAGCCGGAAAGCGTCCACGAGAGAGGCGCCGTCCCTTCCTCTAGCTCCTTGGCCACGAGCGGAGCCCCAACGGCAATACCGACGACGAACGGCAGCAACAGCATGAGGACGCGGACGATGCTCACCTCGGCGGAGGACACCAAGTGCAAGAACCGATCGAATCCCCCCTGGCACTCCCCTGAAAAGGATGTGGCCGTGCCGTTGTACGTGATGCCGCGCTCGATCGCGCACCCGGACGGTAGGCCGACTGAGTTGACCCGGAAGGCCTCGATAAGCGCCGCGATCGCCACGCCCAGGGAGATCACCGTGACCGCGATCGTCTCGAAGCGATGCTGCTTGAGGGTGAGCCAGATTCGAGTGCTCATGGTCTCCCCCCCCTCATAGCCGCCAGCCGCCTAGTAGGGTCTGCGCCGATCCACCCAGATCTGGGCAACCGCACCGAATAACAGCGAGCCCGCAAGCAGGAGCCCCGACTCAAGCGCCACGATCGGCCAGTAGCGGTCCCCATGGATCACGAACGGAACGGTATAGGGCCCCTGAATTTGGGGGGTCGTCCCAGCCTCGACGGCCACGCCAACCGGCAGGCCGGACGACGGGTCGATGGCCATGGGTGGCCGGTGCTCGTTCCACCAGGCACTTATGTCGCCGTCCCATGGTTTGCCGTCGAGGTATGTCCGGTAGTACACGTTGAGGTCGCTGGGCGACAAGCCGTACTGGTCGTACATCATCTGGCCGTTTTGGAGGTTCTGGGAGTCCTGGGGAATTTCGCTCTGCATGACGGCGAGGGGTGGCAGAACGGTGCGATTCAGCCCACTGTCCCAGAACCCGCGAGCGAGGAAGCACACGACCAGGGCAAGAATCACGGCGGGCAAAGTTCGCCCGAGCAAGGTCCCCAGAGCGACGGTCCCAAACAGGGCCGCCAGCCCCCAGAAGACGACCATAACGCCACGGCTGCCGAAATTCTCGAACGTGGCGTGCGGGTCAAGGCCTGGGGTCGAGGCTCCCTGGAGTACGTCCGCGGCGAGCCCGGCAACCAGCAGCAGCGGCACGATAAGCAGCGCGGCCGTGAACATCTTGCCGAACAGCCAGCGGCGGCGCGATCCGACGAGCGCCCACGACAGCGGCGCGGTGCCCTGTTCGATCTCCTTGGCCACCAGTGGGGCGCCGAAGAGAATGCCCACGATGAAGGGCAGGAGCCCGAGCAGCAAATACCGCAGGAGGCCCATGTCGGTGCCGTTGGCGATGGCGTTGAACTTATCGCGCGCAAGCTGGCAGGCCGACGGAGGGACCGAGGGATCGCCGGAGAACATGTACCTCTGGCCGACCACACACCCGGCGGGAAGTTGGATTGAATTGAGACGGTAAGCCTCCCCGAGCGCGGCAGCCGCGGCGATCAAACAAAGCACCACGACTGCGATCGTCTCAAAGCGGTGCTGCTTGAGGGTGAGCCATATCCTGGTGATCATCGTCGTCCCTCTCAGTTGAGCTGCAGGCCGGCGCTGCCTCGCCCAGCGGCGAGGTAACCGAGCACGACATCTTCCAGGCTGGCGGCCTCTGCGGCAGCCACCCCGTCCGCGCCTTCGGCCGCGCCATCGGGGGCGCCATCAGGTGCGAGCCGCCACAGCGTCATGATCTTCTGCCCGCCTCGTCCGAGGAACGAGCCAACGGCCGTCGCGCCGGGAGGCGGCGAGTCGGCGTCGGTCAACCGGTGGGTGCGCCGAGCCTCTTCGAGCGGACAGTCGAGCCTTATCTTGCCGCCGCCCAGGATCACTAGTCGATCGCAGGCATCCTCGACGTCGGTGACAATGTGCGAGGAGAGCAGGGCGGTCGAACCTTCGGACCGGACCGCGTCCAGCAAAACCTGGATGAACTCGCGACGGGCGAGCGGGTCCAGGTTCGCCAGCGGCTCATCGAGCAGCAGGACCTTGGCCCGAGTCCCCAACGCCACAGCCAGCCCAAGCTGCGCCGCCTGGCCGCCGGAGAGCGTGTCGGCTCGCTGGTCGAGCGGGATGGCCAGCTGCTCGAGACGGCGCCGGGCGTAGTCGCGGTCGAAGCCCGGATGCAGGCTGCGCGCCATGGCCAGGTGATCCTCGACACTCAGGCCACCGTAGACGGCCGGCTTCTGGGGCACGTAGCCGACTCGTCGCAGGGCTTCGCCGCGGTGTTTCCAGGGGTCCACGCCGTCCACCTCAACGTTGCCGGCGTTAGGCCGCTCGAAGGCCATGCAGACGCGGATCAGGGTCGTCTTGCCGGCTCCGTTCGGGCCCACGAGCGCCGTAACGCTCCCGACCGGGATCGTCAGGTCGACCGCGTCGAGTGCGACCTTCTTACGGAAACGCTTGCTCAGACCGTGCGCCGCCAGCGCGGCCGTGCCATTCGAAGCCCCTACGTCGGCCCCCATGTCCTGCCTCCCACTCCCGTCTAGCGCCGTTCTTGGCGAGCGGTTTGTCTCGCTCGAACGGTAGCACCTGGCGGCGGCCGAGAAATGGCGGGAAAACCCTCGGCCCGAGCCATTTCCCTGCGGGCAAAGGCTCGCCCGCTTCGGTGTTAGGGACCAGCCCTTCGGCTCCGAGCCATTGCCCTTCGGGCAAAGGCTTTGACGGTTGCTGCGCAACCGCCCGTGCCCGCTTCGGTGTTAGGGACTAGCCCTTCGGTTCCACCACTACCGTCACTTCGGGCGTCATGCCTGCGAAGACCTTGATCGCGACCTTGTACGTACCGAGCGATTTGAGCGGATCCGGGAGGTCGATCTTGTGGCGATCGACCGTGATGCCGCGCCGGCCCAGGGCCTCGGCGATCTCCTTAGCCGTGATGGAGCCGTAGAGCTTGCCGCCCTCGCCCACCTTCACGCCCATGGTTAGCGTCGTGCTGCCGATGCGAGTTGCCGCGATCTCGGCGTCCTCGCGCTCACGCTGGCGCTTGTCCTCGCGACTGGCAATGTCGTGCTGCCAGGCACGATAGGCGCCGCCGGCGGCGGGAACAGCCACTTTTCGAGCGATCAGGAAGTTACGGGCATAGCCTTCAGCAACGTCCTTCATCTCACCGCTCTTGCCGAGCTTGTCGACGTCGGCGGTCAGGATGACCTTCACGCGAAAGATTCCTCCTGTGACGGTCGGCCTGGCCGAGCGTCCGTGATCCACGACCGAACTCGCGGTCCGATCCTGGTTTGTGTGACTAGCCGGCCTGCCGTGTCCAGTGTGTGTGGCAGGCGGCGAATGATTTTCCGCACCGGGGCGGGAGTGATGCGGCGCACCTGGTCCATGTCGCGCCAAAATGCGTCTTCGTCGATTTCGAGTTCGAGGATCTTCTCCTCCAGGACGTCCTCCGGGACGCTATCGAGGAAAAGCTCGACCGCTAGAACGACGACGGCCAGGTCGTCGATGCCCCCGAGAACCGGAATGCTGTCGGGGATGATGTCACGACCGACGAGAACGTAACCTGCCGCCGCGACCAGCAACGCCTTTCGGCTGGCTGGAACTCGAGCGTCTGTTGCGAGGGCCCAAATGAGACGTGTGTATGTGGGCACTCGACTTGCGACGGGCACAAAGGCGAGCCAACGAAGCGCGCGCCAAAGGCTTCCCTTGTGACGCCGCCGACCTTTCGAAACCACCCGACTCGTGCCCGCCATCCTTGGTTCGACCGTGCTCGGCCCGTTCGCCGGGCAGTCGACTGCGATCGGCCGCTCCGGGAGTGGTGAGTCTATCAGGCACAACCGCGAACTACGAGACGGAGGCGGATACGTGCGGTCCCGATTGGTTACGGCGATTGCACCCCGGCGCCAGAATGGAGGCGTGGATTCGCATCGAGACGCCCTTCGCGCGATCGCCGCCAGAGAGCCGCTGCGGGCTTGGGGAGCCGGCGTGGACGATTTGCCGTGGGGCGATCCCGAGTTCAGCGAGCGAATGCTGGGCGAGCATCTGACCCAGGACCACGAGCTGGCCAGCCGCCGACTTGAGACCATCGATGGCCAGGTTGAGCTTTTGCTCGGCTGGCTCGGCCTGGAGTCCGGAGAGTCGCTCCTGGACATGACCTGCGGACCCGGTCTCGTAGCCCGAGCCTTCGCCCGCCACGGGATTTCGGTGACGGGCGTGGACATAGCGCCCGCGGCCATTCGCCACGCCATCGAGATCACCGGCGGGCTGCCGTGCACCTTCATCGAAGCGGATGCGCGCGTTGTGCCGCTGCCCGTAGCCGAGTTCGATGCCGCGATCTATCTATACGGTCAGCCGGGCGTGCCGCGGCCGGAGGATCAGCGCGAGATCCTGAGTCGCATGCGGCGCTCAGTGCGCCCCGGCGCGCCGATCGTGCTGGAGGTGCGCGATGCGGCTGTGGTTGACCGACGGCCGGCGATGCGCTGGTGGACCGGCACGAGAGGCCTGTTTGGGCCGACCGAAAAGCTCGTTCTCACCGAGCGTGTCTGGGACGAAGCCGCCCAGGCGACGGTGGAGCGGGACATCGTGCTGGACATCGAGACCGGCGCGCTGACCACCTTCGGCGTCACGGAACGAGCCTACGAAGCGGGCGAGGTCGAGGCGCTCTTGGCCGGCGCGGGCTTCCCTACGGTCGAATTTCACCCCGGCTGGGACGGCCTGGACTTCGACGACTCTGCTAGCTGGATGGTCGCCATCGGGCGCTAGCGAAGGATCACTTCTGCCTGGGCCTAATCTTGTAATCTCCGATAGTTGGAAACTCACTGGCTCTATCAGCTCACCGGTCAGTCCGGCGCTGGACCGCCTCCTCGAGGTGAAAACGCAACGTGATCGTCGCGCCAGACACAGCCTTCGGCGCAGGTTTGCTGCCCTCTTTTTGGGTTGCGGCCGTGCTGTTGCTGGCCTCTGCGAGCGCCACAGCCTGCCTCCCGAGGTTGAGCTTTGCGTCGCCCGTGCTATCGACCGCGGGTTCGATTGCGGCGCTGGCGCTTGGTGGCGCGCTGCTGATGACCGGCGCTTCCCTCTCGGCGAGTGGGGGGTACGTCCTTGGGTTCGTCCCGTTCGCGGTTCGATATGACGGCCTGAGCGGCGCCTTCCTGCTGGCCTTCGGAGCATCGGCCGCGGCCGCCTCTCTCTCAGTCGTAGGGGCCCGCCCCCGAAGCGCGGCCGAAGGGGCGGCCTACCCGCTCTTCCTTGCGAGCATGCTGTTCGTCTTGGGCGCCAGCAACGCCTTCTCGTTCCTGCTCGCCTGGGAGTCGATGGCGCTGCTTTCCGCCTTCCTGGTAGTGGGACTGCGGCCCACTCGCGCGGTTGTCGCGGCCGGAAATGTGTATCTGGCCCTGACCCACGTGGCCACCGCCGCGATCCTGGTTGGGTTCGCGATTTTGGCCGGCTCTGCCGGCGGCCAGCTCGACTTCGCGGCCTGGCACGCGGCAGCTCCCGGCCTGTCTGAGGCGACCCGCAACATCGCGCTCGTCCTGGTCTTCGTAGGTTTCGCGACGAAGGCGGGGGCCATGCCATTCCACACCTGGCTGCCGCGCGCCCATCCGGTTGCGCCGTCGCACGTCTCGGCTGTGATGTCCGGGGTCATGATCAAGACCGGCATCTACGGGCTTATTCGGATCGTCATCGATGTCGTCGGCGGCGCGCCCGACGGGCTGGGCCTCCTGATCCTGGCGGTGGGAGCCATATCCGCCGTCATGGGCGTGCTCTACGCCCTGATGCAGCACGACATCAAGCGGCTGCTGGCGTTCCACAGCATCGAGAACATCGGCATCATCCTGATCGGCGTCGGCACCGCCCTCCTCCTCAACGCCCATGGTGCGACGGAACTCGCGGCCCTGGCCCTGGCCGCCGCGATCTTCCACTCGATCAACCACGCGGTCTTCAAGAGCCTGCTCTTCATAGCGGCCGGAGCCGTCATCCACGCCACGGGTCTACGTGACCTGAACCATCTGGGCGGACTGGGTCGGAAGATGCCCCTCACGATGCTGACATTCGGCATCGGCGCCGCCGCCATCAGCGGTCTGCCTCCCTTGAACGGCTTCGCCAGCGAGTGGCTTACGTTCCAGGGCCTGCTCGGCGCGGCGGGAAGTGGCGCCCTTGCGCCGATTGCCAGGTTTGCCGCGGCGGGCACGATCGGCGCGCTGGCGCTCACCGCGGCTCTTGCCGTCGCCTGCTTCGTCAAGGCCACCGGGATCACGTTCCTGGGTCTGCCGCGCAGCGCCGCGGCCGGTGCCGCTCATGAAGCCACCCGACCGGAGCGGGGCGCGATGGCCGCACTCGCCGCCGCGTGCGTGGTCCTCGGCCTCGCGGCGGGCCCAATAGTGGCGAACCTCACGAACGTGGCTCGGTCCGCTCTGCACGTCGCCACGACCCCTACCGTCTCGGCCACGGCCCCGGCCATCACGGCCGCGCCCCGAACAGACGGCGTGGCCACGTACGCGGCTCTCGTCGTGGGCCTGCTGCTGGTAGCGGCGATCACCGCCATCGCCGCATTTGGCCTCATCGGCCGATTCCGCACCGCCCCTCGTCGTGTGGATACGTGGACTTGCGGCATCGCCCCACAGCCGGCCTTCCAGTACACCGCCACGAGCTACTCGCAGCTCGTCCGGAAATTCTTCCGCCGCGTCCTGGTTCCGGAGCGGACCGTCCAGATCGAATACCACCCGGGCACCTCGTTCCCGTCGTCGATTCGATATCGCAGTCGGATCACGATGCTGTTCGAGGAGCGGCTGTTGCGGCCGGCTCACGGCCTCAGCCTCCGCGCCGCCGACTTCGCCCGGAAACTGCAGGGCGGCGCCATCCAGCTCTACATCGCCTATAGCGTCATCGCCGTTTTGCTGCTGTTGCTGTGGGCCCGATGGACCTAAACGCCGCCACGGTCGCCACGCTCAACGCCGCCGCAAC
>JAYVMQ010000093.1:0-14672 GCA_043758855.1 Chloroflexota bacterium | reverse complement strand
CTGGGGTTGGATCCGGAAGGTGCCACGCTCACAGTGGAGTTGAGGCTAGCACCGATGCGCCGGCTTGGTGGCGAAAGGCTTGGTGGCGACGCCCAGCGTCATAGCAGAGCCAGGCTGGCGGGCAGGTAGCGGTCGAAGGCGCCGAATGGTCGCGTCCAGCCAAGCAGGGCCGGAAACCCTTCGATGCGGAGGCCGGCGCGAAGGAGGGCAACCATTGCCCGATCGTTTGCCCCGGGAACCCAGACGCTGGTTGCGCCGCGTGGCTTGATGGCAGCGATCAGGTGCCCGAGAACGGGGGCCATGAGGGTCTCGTCCAGGAGCGCCACCGGACCAAACCGGCCGGCCTCGGAGCTGTAGCCGTAGCCAACGGGCTCGCCTCCCGACGCCCTGTATAAGAAACCGGTCCGGCCGCTGGCGCGGAGGTGGCGGTGGTCGAGCGGATGGGCAAAGCCGAGCACTTTCCGGTCAATCGCATCTACGGCGGCCGAGGGGTCGGTCAGGCCGAAGGTGACCGCCTCGATGCCTGACGGCAGGGCCGGCAGCACGCCTGGAGTCTTGGGTGTGCCAACCAGGTTGAAGACGGGCATGCGCGCCACCATGCCGTACCTCGCGTACAGGCCGCTGGAGGCGGGCTGGGCGGAGTCCGTGCAGGTGGCAAGGACCCCGAGGGGGAGTGCCGGAGTGGGGCCCGGCGTCATCTGGGGCGCAAGGTCGGTCGTGGCGGTGGCCGCGGCCTCGCCCGCTCCCGAGCCCGAGCCGCTGAGCAACGAGCCGGGCAGCGAGGGCAAGATCTGACTCAACAGGGCATGGCCGATGCCGTGGCGCTGCTCCGACGGCAGAACGTACAGCTGCGAGAGGAACCAGACGTGCTCGCGTTGGGCAGCGATGCCGAACCCGATGACTTGGTCTTTTGCGTGCGAGCCGGCTCCCGAGGTGCTTGGCGCGGGCTGTCTAACGGCGACCAGGAATCGCTCTGGGTCAGTCGTCAGCAGGTGGTCGAACAGGGCCATCAATGGGTCGAGGTATGGCGAGGGCAGCGGCCGTCCCAGGCGGGCCATGTAGTCATCCACCGCCGAGTACCAGACGAGGGCGCAGTCCGCAAGCTCGGCGCGGCGGGGCGGCCGGTAGCAGACGGCCACGCTACCTGCCCACCGGGCGGGGTCCATCCTCAGCGACGACAAGGCCCGTCGCTTCGCGCTCAAGCTCAGCCTGCATGAAGAGATCCAGGTCTCCGTCCAGGACGGCCGCGGCGTTGCCTGTCTCGACGTCAGTTCGGTGGTCCTTGACCATCTGGTAGGGGTGCAGGACGTAGCTGCGGATCTGGTTGCCCCAACCTGCCTCCACATGCTCGCCGCGCAGCTTGCGGAGCGTGGCCTCATGCTCTTCCACCGCTCGCTGCAGTAGTCGGGCCCGCAGCAGCTTGGCAGCGGTCTCCTTGTTCTGCGTCTGCGACCGTTCATTCTGGCTCTGCGAAACGACGCCGGTGGGCAGATGGGTAAGTCGGACCGCTGAGTCGGTCTTGTTGACGTTCTGGCCGCCCGCCCCGGTGGCGCGGAATGTGTCCACGCGTATCTCATCCCAGTTCAGCTCAATCTCGAGGTCGCTTTCAACCTCGGGCAGCACCTCCGCCAGGGCGAACGTCGTATGGCGGCGCTTCTGCGAGTCGAAAGGGCTGATCCGAACCATCCGGTGGACGCCGCGCTCCGCCTTGAGATAGCCGTAGGCGTAGCGGCCATCGATTGCGACGGTGACGCTTTTGACGCCCGTTTCCTCGCCCTCGGTCTGGTCGAGGATCTCGGTCGCGAAACGGTGACGCTCGGCCCAGCGGAGATACATTCGCAGCATGATCTCGGCCCAATCGGTGGCCTCGGTGCCTCCCGCTCCGGCGCTGATCGTCAGGAGAGCATTGCGCTGGTCGTACTCACCGCCAAAGAGCAGGTTGCGGCGCGCGCCGCCGTACCTGGCTGCAAGTGAGGCCGCCTCGGTGGCGATGTCGGCCAGGAGGCTCTGATCGTCTTCCTCTTGGGCGAGTGCGAGCAACTCCAGCGTCGACTGGGCGCGCGATTCCAGGTCTCGCCAGAGTTGGAGTTCTTCGCGAAGTCCCTCGGCTTCACGAAGCGTCTTCTTCGCAGCCCTCTGATCGTCCCAGAAACCAGGCTCGCCAACGTCTCCGTCCAGCTTGGCTAGACGGTCTTCCTTCGCAGCGAGGTCAAAGACGCCCCGATGTCGCCTGGATCCTCGTGACCAGGTCGCGGATTTCGGCCGGCTCCACTAGGAGCGGCCTCTGGCGTCCTGCAGAAGGATCGGGCGGAGCTCAATCAAGCGCAGCGCGCTCTTGCTCCGGGCGACGACGGGGTTCACGCATGGGCAATAGATGTTGTGGGGGCAGACACCGCAGTTGCCATCGCAGTCGAGCGCCGCCGCATAACTGCAGGAGCGGCAATCACGCTCACAGGCGATGAGATCGATGAAGGCCGCTTCCTCTGCCTGCTTCAACTCGCTCCTCAGTGTGACTGCACATTTCCCCTGAGTCGGGCCGAGAAACAGGCTCTGCACGACCGTCTATGGGCGGAGTATACGGTCTCAATTGAGCGTAGCCAAGAGGCAAAATGGAGCGGTCGGCCGAAAATGCCCATCCAGGGCAAGGGTCGCGCGCCATTCGGTACCAGCCGCTCAGAGATGACTGCGGCCGGGTCCGGTCGTGGGGGGGCAGGAGGTGGGGGGCAGGAGGTGGGGTCGTCGGACGGTCCGGCGCGGCCCGAAGCGCCGGGCGCAGCTTAGGTTTAAGGTGCCGGCGAGCGCGCTGGCCCGGCCGATTGGATCGATGTGCCGGGCGCGGCCCTGGAGCTGTCCGGATCCTCGGCGACGAGCATGTAATAGCCCATGGCCCCGACTTCATGGATCATCGACCTGTAGATCAGGTCCGAGTCGATATCGTCCGGGCTGGTCGACGTGGGCGACGCCCAAGCCTCGATGCCCTGATCCTGAGCGAGCCGCAGGATGCGAAGCATGTGGCTGCGGTCGGACACGAACAGGGCCGTGCGGAGGCCATGGGCAACAAAGATGGCGCGAACGTGCTGGATCGAGTCGAGAGTGGAGTGGCCGGTGTTCTCCATGAGGAGGGCCGATTCGGGCACGCCCCTCTTGACGGCGTAACGGTGCCCGACTTCGGCTTCAGTGGTCCAGTCGCCGGGAAGGTTGCCCCCGGTTGTGATGAGGTACGTGGCGTAGCCGTCTTTGTAGAGGGCGATGGCCTGGTCGAGGCGTGCCGCAAGGGCGCCGGAGGGCCGGCCGTTGTACTGGGCCGCGCCGAGGACCACGATCGCGTCGACGTGGCGCCGGCCGTCCTGCTGCCCCACCTGCCAGATTCTGAAGGCCGTGCCGGCCATCACGGCCGTCGCGCCGACGATCAAGAGGAGGACCACGAGCAAGAGGTCCCTGAGCCTCTCCCCAAGAGTCAGGCGGGGCCCTGTGTGACGGGGTTGCCGAGTCATCGGCGGCCCCACTCCACCTAGCTCCCGTGGCACTTCTTGTACTTCTGACCCGAGCCACACCAGCAGGCGTCGTTGCGGCCCATCCGAACGCCCGCCGGAGAGTAGCCAGGCCGAACCTCGCCGCCCTTGCTGTTCTTACCACCCCCGGCAGCCGTGTTTGTGGCGCCACCAGAGGGCTGACCCCGTGGCAGTGCCTTGGGTAGCGGCGGCCCGGCGAATTTGGGCGCGCCGGCCGCGCTGCCGATGCCGGCCGGGCTGCCCTCGCCGCCCGAACCGGGCTCTTCGGTCGCAGCTCCGGTTCCGTCCGCGGGCGGCTGCGCCGGCTGGCGAACGATCGAGACGCGGAAAATCGTGGTCGCGACCTGGTGCCGGATCAGCTGGCGCATCTCCTGGTAAAGGCCGTATGCCTCCTTCTTGAAGGCGTTGAGCGGCTCTTCCTGGGCAAACCCGCGCAGGCCGATGCCCTGGCGCAGTTCGTCGATCTCGGTCAGATGCTCGATCCAGACGGAGTCGATCGTCCGAAGAAGAACAAGCCGCTCAATGAGGGCCCAGTCGAAGGCGTTCTCCGCGTCCTTCTGCTCGAGCCTCTCGGCCGCCAGGTCCTTGAGAAGCAGTGCGATGGCGTCGCGGTTGTGGTGGCCCCACAGGGCGTCTTCGGTGGTCTCGGGGCCGCCCAGGCCCAGCGCATCCACGGCCGCGACGAGGGCGGCCATGTTCCACTCGTCCATCGGCATGGCCGACGAAAGATGGTTGTCGACAATGGCGTCGATCTCTTCGTCTACGAAGGCCTGAATCGTGTCCGTCAGGTCTTCGTTGCGGATGACTTTGTCGCGCTCCTCATAGATGGTCTCGCGTTGCTTGTTGATGACGTCGTCGAAATCGACAACGCGCTTGCGAATGTCAAAGTTGTAGCCCTCGACGCGAGTCTGGGCGCTCTCGATGGTCTTCGAGACGAGGCGTGACTCGATCGCCATGTCCTCTTCGAGACCGAAGCGCTCCATGATGCCGGCGATGCGGTCGGAGGCGAAGCGCTTCATGAGATCGTCTTCGAGCGAGAGATAGAAACGCGAAGAGCCCGGGTCGCCCTGGCGACCGGCGCGGCCGCGAAGCTGGTTGTCGATGCGGCGCGAGTCGTGTCGTTCTGTGCCGATGATGTGGAGTCCGCCGACGGCTACGACGCGCTCGTGGCCTTCGTCGCAGATGCGCTTGGCTTCGGCCAGAGCTTCGTTGTATGTCTCCTTGTCCACCTCGGCCGGGTTGAGGCCGCGGCGATGGAGCATCTCCGAAGCGAGGCCGGCCGGGTTGCCGCCGAGCAGGATGTCGGTACCGCGACCGGCCATGTTCGTGGCGATGGTCACGGCACCAGTCCGGCCGGCCTGGGCAACGATCGGCGCCTCCTTGTCGTGGAACTTGGCGTTGAGGACCTCGTGCTGGATACCGCGGCGAGCGAGCATCTCGGCCAGCCGCTCGGACTTCTCGACCGAGACGGTGCCGACCAGGACGGGGCGTCCTTGCTCGTGCAGCTCGACGACCTCGTCAATGAGGGCGGCGAACTTGCCGGTCTCGTTGCGGAAGACAAGGTCCGAGTCGTCCTCTCGGATCATGGGCCGGTGCGTTGGAATGGCGACGACTTCGAGCTTGTAGATCTTGTGGAGTTCTTCGCCCTCGGTCATGGCCGTGCCGGTCATGCCGGCCAGCTTGCTGTAGAGGCGGAAGTAGTTCTGGAAAGTGATCGTCGCCAGGGTGACCTGCTCGCGCTGGACACGCGCCCCCTCTTTGGCTTCGATGGCCTGGTGAAGGCCCTCGCTCCAACGCCGGCCGGGCATCTGCCGGCCGGTGAACTCGTCGACGATGATGATCTCGCCGTCCTTGACGATGTAGTCGCGGTCGCGTTTGAAGAGAGCGTGCGCCTTCAGGGCCGACTCGAAGTAGCGCGCCAGGGTGGGATCCTCGTCGTACATGTTCTGGACGCCGAGGAGCCGCTCCATCTTTGTGATGCCTTCCTCGGTCGGCGATACGGCTTTCTCTTTGAGGTCAATGAAGTAGTCGCCGCCCTCTTCCGCTCCTTCGGGTCGAGCGACCAGACGCGGGACGAGGCGGGCAAAGAGGAAGTACTTGTCGGCGGACTCTTCAGCCTGACCGCTGATGATCAGTGGCGTTCTGGCCTCGTCGATGAGGATGTTGTCGACCTCGTCGACGATGGCGAAGAAGCGCTCCTTTTGCACCCGCTGATCCAGTTCCACGACCATGTTGTCGCGGAGGTAGTCGAAGCCGAACTCGTTGTTAGTGCCGTGGGTGATGTCGGCGGCGTAGGCCTCGGCGCGCGAGCAGGGCCGAAGGTTCAGGAGCCGCTCATCTGTCGTGGGGTAGCCCGGCTCGAAGAGGTACGACGTGTCGTGAGTGATGATGCCGACAGACAGGCCGAGGAAGCGGTAAACGGGCCCCATCCACTGGGCGTCGCGCCGGGCGAGGTAGTCGTTGACAGTCACGACGTGGACGCCACGGCCCGTCAGCGCGTTGAGCGCGGCGGCGAGCGTCGCGGCAAAGGTCTTGCCCTCGCCGGTCCGCATCTCAGCCACCCGGCCCTGGTGGAGCACGATGCCGCCGAGCATCTGGACATCGAAATGCCGCATGCCCAGGGACCGTTGCATTGCCACACGTGTGGCGGCAAAGACCTCGGGCAGGACATTGTCCATGGCGTCCTGGAGCCGCTCGTTCTCGCGCTTGTGTCGAGACTTGATCAACTCGCGCCGACGCTCCAGGTCCGGGTGGTGGCGCTCGTCCTCGGACGGCTCTTCGGGCTGGCCGGCCTCGAGGATCTCGTCGCGAATGCCATCGACGAGAGCCCGAATCTCCTCGTCGGAGCGGGCCAGCATTTCGGGTTCCAGCTCGTTGATCCGGTCCGCGAGGGGCTGGATCCGCCGGAGCTCCCGGTCATTCGAGTCGACGAAGCGGCTCAGGAAGCCAAGCATTGGGGCTCACGTTCGTTTGAGGCCCGCAGTGCGGGCGGTTGGCCAGAACCTCGGCTGAGGCGGCGACGCCCCTCGGCGCCGACCGATTGCAGCCTTACGGTCCTATCGCAGGCTGGCCGAAAGTATAGGCCAGTGGGAGGCGGCGGCAGAACTCTGGCGTCGTGGGAGACCGGTCAGTGCCAGAAATGCGAACCGTAGCCCCACACCAGCAGCCCGAAGGTCAGCCCGGCCAGAACGAGCCAGAACGCCACGGCCACGAGGGTTGAGGTCGGGTTCATCTCCGTGTTGGCCAATCGGGCGACGCGCCACCGACGCGAGCGGAGGTCCTTCCGCCAATCCTCGTTTCGGCCCGTGGATGGGGGCGAGGGGACGAGCCCGCCGCGGCCGTCGGGTCGGTGCAGCTGGAGCGTCATCGGTCTTCCGGAACGTCGTCGGTCGTCGCCTCTGTGTACGTCTGGGGGCCCGCACCAGCCGGTGATTGCCCGTTGCCGCCGGCCACTGGACGACCTGAGTCGCTGTCCACATCCCACAGGAGCATCTCCTGGGTGACTTGGACCTCGCTCGTGAACAGGGCACCGACGGACTGGCCGCGATGAATGCGGACGATCGCCTCGGCAATCAAGGGGGCCAGGGAGATGACCTTGATCTTGCCGCCGCGCTTCTCCGGAAGAATTGGGATGGAGTCGGTGACGACAACCTCGCACAGGGCGGACTCGGCAATACGCTCAACCGCCGGGCCAGACAGGACGGCGTGAGTGGCGCAGGCGTACATCTCGGTCACGCCCTCACGCTCCAGGGCGTTGACGATCTGGATGAGGGTGCCACCGGTGTCGATCTCATCGTCGACGATGATGGCCCGCTTGCCCCGGACGTCGCCGATCACATTCAGGACTTCGGTCCGATCCTCGTTGCCGATGCGGCGCTTTTCGACGATCGCGAGCGGAGCATTCAGCAGTTGGGCGAAGGTCCGGGCTCGCTTGGCGAAGCCGAGATCGGTGACGACAACCAGGTTCTCGATCTCTTTGTGGCGGAAGTGGCCGGAGAGCAGATGGACGGCGGTGAGTTCGTCCACGGGGATGTTGAAGAAGCCCTGGATCTGGCCCTGGTGGAGGTCGACCGTCAGCAGTCGGTTGGCTCCGGCCACGGTGAGCATGTCGGCGATGAGGCGCGCCGTAATGGGGACGCGAGGCTGGTCCTTCTTGTCCGACCGGCCGTATCCGTAGTACGGCACCACGGCCGTGATTCGGCCCGCGCTGGCCCGCTTGAAGGCGTCGATCATGATCAGCAGTTCCATGATCGACGTGTTTACTGGGTGCGAAGTGGGCTGGATCAGGAAGACGTCCTTCTCGCGGGCGTTGTCGATGATCCGGACAAAGATGTTCTCGTTTGAGAACTCGAACACTTTGGCTCGACCAAGATCGATCCCAAGGTAGCGGCAGATGTTCCGAGCCAGCTCCGGGTTGGAGTTCCCGGTGTAGACATCGAACTTGTCCGAACCCAAAGCCGACTGCAAGGCGTCGCTCTCGGTCACTTGGACCTCTCGCCATCAGGCGCTGGGGTGGCTCCGTCAGGGGCATTGTCCGCTATGGCCCCCCGCTCCGCCAGTCCGGCTCGGAAAGCAGCGATGCCAACGACCTTGTCGTCGCCATTGAGACGCATGACGATGACGCCGCGGGCCTGCGACGAGTAGCGGTTGATGGTGTTGGTGTCCGTCCGAACCACCTGTCCGTTGGCACTGATCAGCAGCAACTCCTCGTCCTGCTCGGTGACTTGCTGGACGGCGGCCACCTCTCCGGTCTTCTTGCCCTCGAGAGAGATCAGCCGAACGCCCTGGCTGCCGCGGTGCATTGGCCGGAACTCGGTTAGCGGGACGCGCTTGCCATAGCCGGTCTCGGTCAGAACGAGCAGATCGGCCGTGGGCTTGACGACGCTCATGCCCACGACGCGGTCCGTGGGGCTGGCGAGGCGGATGCCGATGACGCCGGCGGCCGGGCGTCCCATGGGCCGGACCTCGTCCTCATGGAAGCGGGCGATCTTGCCCTGGGCCGTGGCCACGATGACATCGTCTGTGCCTGTCGCCACGTCCACCCAGGCCAGTTCATCGTCGGGGGCGATGGTGATGGCGATGATGCCGCTGCTCCGGACCCGGTCGAACTGCTCGAGCGGGGACTTCTTGACGACACCGTTGCGGGTGGCCATGACCAGGAACTTCCCGGCGTTGAAGTCGGACAGAGTAATCGTAGCCATGGGGACTTCGCCCGGCTCCACCTGGACGCCGGGGAGATTGATTATCGCGATGCCCTTGGCCTGGCGGCTGGCATCGACGATGGTGTGGACCTTGGCCGAGAAGACCCGGCCGCGGTTAGTGAAGAAGAGCGCCCAGTCGTGAGTGTTGGCCACGAGCAGGGACTCGACAGCGTCTTCCTCGCGGGTCACGTGGCCGATGATCCCCTTGCCGCCCCGGCCCTGGCGGCGGTAGGTGGCAACCGGCTGGCGCTTGATGTAACCGCGCCGGCTGATCGTGATCACGACGTCCTCATCCGCAATCAGGTCTTCGTCGGTCATCTCGCGGCTGGAAGAGTCGGCAATGCGGGTCCGGCGCAGGCCGGCGTACTTGGTCTTGATCGCGGCCAGCTCGTCCTTGATGACGGAGGAAATGCGTGACGGGTTAGCCAGGATGTCCTCCAGCTCGGCGATGAGCTTGATGACTTCGAGGTACTCGTCCTCAATCTTTTTGCGTTCGAGAGCGGCCAGCCGGGCCAGGCGCATGTCCAGGATCGCCTGGGCCTGTATCTCGCTCAGGCCGAAACGAGCCATGAGGTTGTGGCGCGCCCTCTCGACGTCGGGCGACTCGCGGATCGTCTTGATGACCTCGTCGAGGTTGTCGAGCGCGATCTTGAGGCCTTCCAGGATGTGAGCCCGCGCCTGAGCCTTCTCAAGATCGAATTCGGTCCGGCGACGGATGATCTCGCGTCGATGCTCGATGTAGTGCGCCAGGACGGCCTTGAGCGACAGCGTCTGGGGCTGGCCATCGACGAGGGCGAGCATGTTCGTGTTGAAGGCGGTCTGCATCGCCGTGTGCTTGAACAGGTTGTTGAGGACGCGGTGGGGGTCTGCGTCGCGTTTGATCTCGACGTAGATGCGCATGCCGTCGCGGTCGGACTCGTCGCGCAGGTCCGCGATGCCGTCGATCTTCTTTGCGCCCACCAGCTCGGCGATCTTCTCGAGCAGGGCGGCCTTGTTGACCATGTACGGCAGCTCGGTGACGATGATTGCCATGCGGCCGAGGCGGGTTTCCTCGAACGCGACCTGAGCGCGCACCACGACGCGTCCGCGGCCGTGGGCGTACATCTCGCGGATGGCGTCGATGGTCTCGTTTTCGCCGGTTATGGGGTTGCGGCGAGTCTCATAGCGGTACATCGTGCCGCCGGTCGGGAAGTCCGGGCCGAGGACGTATTTGCAGAGATCGTCCGAAGTCAGCTCTGGATCTTCAATCAGGGCGCGGGCGGCATCGCAGACCTCGCCCAGATGGTGGGGCGGGATGTTCGTGGCCATACCGACGGCAATTCCGGACGAGCCGTTGACGAGCAGGTTGGGGAGCCTGGCCGGCAGGACGGTCGGCTCTTTCTGGGTGCCGTCGTAGTTGTCGACGAAGTCGACCGTGTTCTTGTCAATGTCGGCCAGCATCTCGGCGGCGATGCCGGTCAGGCGGGCTTCCGTGTAGCGCATGGCGGCGGCGCTGTCGCCGTCGATGGATCCGAAGTTGCCCTGGCCGTCGACGAGCGGGTAGCGCATCGAGAAGTCCTGGGCAAGGCGAACAAGGGCGTCGTACAGAGATGCGTCGCCATGAGGGTGGTACTTGCCCATGACCTCGCCGACGATCGCGGCGCATTTGCGATACGACGAGGTCGCGGAGAGGCCCATCTCGCCCATCGTGAAGAGAATCCGGCGATGGACCGGCTTGAGGCCGTCACGCACGTCGGGCAGTGCTCGCGCCACGATGACGCTCATCGCGTAGTCGAGGTAGCTGGTCTTCATCTCGTCCTCGATACGGACGGTTCGGACCTTGCCCAGATCGTCGGTCACGGTGCGCTATCCCTCCCGGAGGCCCTGGCCGGGCCCTGGTGCGGCGCCGGCTGCGGCGAATTCAAGGGCGGCCAACGCCGCTCGAGACGTGGTGGGGGCTCCGGCGTGGTTCCGGCTTGCCGTGCTCATCGCGACTCCCCTGCCGCAAGTCCGTAGCGCTCCTTGAGTTCGCGCTTGCGAGCTTCCGTGGCTACGACGTACGTGGCCTCGGCGGCGGCCAACTCCAGGCCGGTCTGGGTGTCGACGATGCGGCCGGCCGTGCGCTGGATTCGGCGCTTTGACTCGACGATCCAGCCTTCGGCTCGAATGGCCTGTCCCACCAGGATGGGACGGCGGAAGTCCACGCTCAGTCTGGCTGTGACGCCCCAGGCGTCGCGCTCGACGAGGGCCCAGGCCATGACCTCATCGAGAATCGTGCACACGATCCCGCCGTGAATGAGGCCCTCCCAGCCCTCGAATCGGTTGGACAGGGTCAACTCTACCTGGCAGCGGCCGGAGGCCAGTTGAAGCTTCAGGTGCAGACCGGTCTCGTTCAACTCGCCGCAGGCAAAGCAGTGGTGCGGCTGGATACGAAAGTCGCTGTAGGAGAGCAGCGCCTCGCGGCTCGAGGAATCGCCGGCCGGTCGTACTGCCTCCGTGGTCGCCGTCTCAGACATCGAGGTTCTGGACTTTGCGCGCTTCGCTCTTGATAAAGTCCTTGCGGGGCTCGACTCGCTCGCCCATCAGCATCGTGAAAACGGCGTCGGCCTCGGCCACGTCGTCGACTTCGGCCCGCAGCAGGGTCCGCGTCTCCGGATTCATCGTGGTGTCCCAGAGCTGGTCAGCGTTCATCTCGCCGAGGCCCTTGAAGCGCTGCACAGTGATGTTCTTGGTGGCCAGCTTCTTGACTATGGCGTCGCGTTCGGCCTCGGACTGGGCGTAGTGCGTCACCTTCCCGGTGCTGACGCGGAAAAGCGGCGGCTGGGCGATGAAGAGGTAGCCGTTCTCGATGACTTGAGGCATGTGTCGGAAGAAGAAGGTCAGGAGCAGAGTTCGAATGTGGGCGCCGTCGACGTCGGCGTCGGTCATGATGATGATCCGGTGATACCGGAGCTTGGTCAGATCGAGCGAGTCGCCGATGCCGGCGCCCAGGGCAATGACCAGCGGCCGGAGGTTCTCGCTCGAAACAATCCGGTCGAGACGCGCCTTCTCGACATTGAGAAGCTTCCCTCGCAGCGGCAGGATCGCCTGAAAGCGGCGGTCGCGGCCTTGCTTGGCCGAGCCACCGGCGGAGTCGCCTTCGACGAGGTAGACCTCGCTCTTGGCGGGATCGCGCTCCTGACAGTCGGCCAGCTTGCCCGGCAGCGCCATGCCTTCGAGGGCGCCCTTGCGGATGACGAGATCGCGGGCCTTGCGTGCCGCCTCGCGGGCGCGGGCCGCCGTCAGCGACTTCTCGATCATTCGCCGGCCGTCGGCCGGGTTCTCGTCGAGGTACTGCCCTATTCCCTCGGTTACGGCGGCCTCGACCTGCCCCTTGATCTCGGGGTTGCCGAGCTTGGCCTTGGTCTGACCTTCGAACTGCGGCTCGACCAGCTTGACGCTGATGACAGCCGTCAAGCCCTCGCGGACGTCCTCCCCCGAGAGGTTCGCGTCGTTGTCCTTGAGGATGCTAGCCCGCCGGGCGTAGTCGTTGAGCGATCGGGTCAGAGCGGCCCGAAAGCCGGTGAGGTGCGACCCGCCGTCGACAGTGTTGATGTTGTTCGCGAAGCTGAAGACATTCTCCGCGTATGTGTCGTTGTATTGGAGCGCGACCTCGATTGTGGTGGAATTCTCCCGCCGCTCGACGTAGATAGGGCGGTTATGGAGGGGCTCCTTGTTCCTGTTCAAGTGACGTACAAAGGAGATGAGGCCACCCTCGAAATAGAACGAACGTTCACGTTCAGCCCGATCGTCGATGAGCCGGATCCAGAGCCCCTTGTTGAGGTAAGCCGACTCGCGCAGGCGCTGGGCGATGGTGTCGAAGTTGAACTCGACCGTTTCAAAGACCTCTGGGTCGGCCAGAAATGTCGTGGTAGTGCCCTTGCGATCGCCCTGCGGGCCGAGTTTTCGGACCGGGGAGGTAGGCACGCCGCGCGAGTACTCCTGGGCCCAGACCGCGCCGTCCCGAGCGGTCTCGACACGGAGCGAGATCGACAGGGCGTTCACGACGCTGACGCCAACGCCATGGAGGCCGCCCGACACCTTGTAGCCGCCACCGCCGAATTTGGAGCCGGCGTGGAGGACCGTATGCACGATCTCGAGTGCGTCCTTGCCGCTGGGGTGGCGGCCGACGGGCACGCCCCGGCCGTCGTCCGTCACGCGGATCGAGCCATCGTCGAGGATGCGGGCTTCGACGCAGGTCGCGTATCCGGCCATCGCCTCGTCGATTGAGTTGTCGACGACCTCCCAAACGAGGTGGTGCAGGCCGCGGACATCGGTCGAGCCGATGAACATGCCCGGGCGTCGGCGAACGGGATCGAGGCCCTCGAGGACCTGGATGCTCTCGGCGTTGTAGTCGCTGGCGGCGGACTTGCGAGCCTTCCGACCCGCCGTCGATGGGGCCGATCCGTTGACCGATCCGTTAACGGCGCGGTTCGGGGTTTCCTGCGTCAAGAGACTCCTCCGGTCAGGCGGTCGAAGAGGCGAGAGAACTCCTCGTCGCTGTAGAACTCGATGACGATGCGTCCGCCCTTCCGTGATCGAGCCAGGAGCACCTTGGTGCCAAGGGCCTGACGGAGGTCTTCCTCCAGGCCCTTCATCTCCTCGTCAGAGTCGCGTCCCGCTCTGGGTTTCGTCGGGGGGCGTTCGCGAAGGCGTCGGACGAGCTCTTCTGTCTGGCGCACGGAGAGTCCGCGCTCGGAGACTGTAGCTACGAGTTGTCGCTGCACCGCAGGCGAGGCTCCGGCCAGGGCGCGAGCGTGGCCTTCGGTTATGTGGCCCCCTCCAAGGGCGTCCTGGACGGCGGGCTCCAGGTCCAGGAGTCGCAGCGTGTTGGCGACGGTGGATCGGGCTCGACCAACGCGCGCCGCGATCTCGTCCTGGGTCAGATTGAACTCGTCGGCCAGCTGGCGGTAGGCGTGGGCCTCCTCCATGGCGTTGAGGTCAGTGCGTTGGACGTTCTCAACGACCGCCACGGCCAGTTGGTCTCGCGCGGCAAGCTGGCGAACGATCGCCGGTATGTGATCCAGGCCGGCCATCTGGGCGGCGCGTACTCGCCGCTCGCCGGCAATGAGCTGATAGCCGTCCAGGGTCTCGGTGACGATGACCGGCTGTAGTACGCCGTGGAGGGCGATGCTGCCGGCCAGGGATTCGAGGGCCTTCAGCTCGACTCGCTGCCGCGGCTGATATGGATTGCCGCGGATGCGCGAGATCGGGATCTCCAAAGGGGCGGCGCCGGCAAGGGCCGCCTGCGGGATTAAGGCACCGAGTCCGCGCCCCAGGCCCGAATGCCGCTCAGGATGGGACGGAATCAATGCGTACTCCCGTCGGATGTGGGAGCCGTTGCAAGGGGGCCGACGGGGGTTTCGTCGGCCACGGGCGCAGACCGGCCGTCGCGCTCGCGCAGTTCGGCGGCAAGCTCCGCATACGCCTGTGCTCCCTTGGAGTCCGGTCGGTAGAGGGCAATCGGAAGGCCGTAACTTGGCGCCTCGGAGAGACGCACGCTCCGCGGGATGACCGTGTCGAAGACGGCCGTGCCGAGATGTTTCCTGACCTCGGCATCAACCTCGGAGGACAGATTGGTGCGCGGGTCGTACATGGTCAGGACCACGCCCTTGATCGCGAGGTCAGGGTTGAGGTGGTTCCGCACCAGGTTGATGGTGGCAATCAGCTGCGAGAGACCCTCAAGCGCGTAGTACTCACACTGGATAGGAATGATGACCGCGTCTGCCGCAGTGAGGGCGTTGACGGTGAGAAGTCCGAGAGAAGGCGGGCAGTCGAGGAGGATATAGTCGTAAACGGCTACCAAGTCGCTCAAAATTCGCGCGAGGCGGCGCTCACGCTGCGGCAGCGGTGCCAACTCGACCTCGGCGCCAGCCAGCGAAATCGACGAGGGAACGATTGCGAGACCCGGGATGCTGGTCGAGATGACCAAGTCTGCAAC
>JAYVMQ010000092.1:0-6694 GCA_043758855.1 Chloroflexota bacterium | reverse complement strand
CACCTCCGCCTGCTATTCGCCCGCATCGGCCATCCTCACTGCCCCACCTGCGGTCGCGAGATCGCGCGCCAGAGCGTCCAGCAGATCGTCGACCAGATCTACGACCTGCCCGAGGGGACGCGGCTGCTCGTCCTCGGCCCGGTCATCAAGGACCGTAAGACCGAAGGCGACCGAGTCTTCGACCAGATCCGCCGCCAGGGTTTCGCCCGCGTCCGTGTCGACGGCGAGCAGATGGACCTGTCGGAGACGCGGCAGCTCGACAAGTACAAGCGCCACACGATCGACGTCGTAGTTGACCGCTTCGTTGTCCGCCACGGAGAGGCGCCGGCCGGCGAGGCAGCAGACGATGCGGCGGCGGCCGACGAGGCTACCGATGCTGCGACCGACTCTGCGGTAAGCGCCGGTGCGACCGGCCCCGGGGCAGGCGAGCCAAATCGGCCGCCCGATTCCACTCGGCTGGCCGACTCCGTCGAGACGGCCCTGCGGCTCGGAGAGGGCGTGGTCCTGATCGCGTCGGCAACGCGCGACGGGGACGCGCCCGAGTTTGAGGAGCGTCGCTATAGCGAGCGGTACAGCTGCCCATACGACGGCACCACCGTCGACGAGCTCGAGCCGCGCAGCTTCAGCTTCAACTCGCCCCACGGCGCCTGCCCAGACTGCACCGGCCTCGGCAGCCGCCCGGAGATCGACCCGGAGCGCGTTACAAACAAGAACCTCTCCCTGGCCGGTGGCGCGCTCCTGCCCTGGGCTCGCCTGCCGATGGAGAACTCCTGGCACGGCAAGATTATCGAGGCGGTCTGCCGCGAGCACGGCTGGGACGTCAACGCGCCGCTCAAGAACCTGCCGCCGGAAGCGCTCGAATACATCCTGTATTCGGGGCGTCGCGAGCGAGTGGTCATCGGCTACCGCCACGAGCGCGGCGAAAACACCTACGGCGCCACTTTCGAGGGGATCATCCCGAACCTGGAGCGGCGCTACCGCGAGACGGAGTCGGAGTTCATCAAGTCCGAGCTGGAACGCTACATGGTCGGCCGACCGTGCCCCACTTGCGAAGGCAAGCGCCTGAAGCCCGAGATCCTGGCGGTCACGGTCGACGGTCGAAATATCTGGCAGGCCTCCACCCTTTCGATCACCTCCGCATGCGAGTGGGTCACGAGCCTGCCGGAGAAGCTGACCGAACGCGAGATGGCCATCGCCCGCCAGGTGCTCAAGGAGATCTCGTCCCGCCTGGGCTTCCTGCTCGACGTCGGTCTCGACTACCTGACGCTGGATCGCACGAGCCAGACGCTCTCCGGCGGCGAGGCCCAGCGCATCCGCCTGGCGACCCAGATTGGCTCGAGCCTGATGGGCGTCCTGTACATTCTCGACGAGCCTTCAATCGGCCTCCATCAGCGCGACAATGCCAAGCTGATCGCGACCCTCACCCGCCTGCGAGACCTGGGCAACACCGTTCTGGTCGTGGAACACGACGAGGAGACGATCCGGACGGCCGACTGGGTCGTCGACATCGGGCCCGGGGCAGGGGAGCACGGCGGCGAGATCGTAGCCTCGGGTCCACTCGAGTCGATCCTCGCTGAGCCGCGGTCCATCACGGGGGCCTACCTGCGTGGAGAACGCCAGATCGAGATCCCCAAGGCGCGCCGGAAGGGGAGCGGCCTGTCGATAGTGGTTCGCGGTGCTCGCGAACACAACCTCAAGAACGTCGACGTGGCCTTCCCGCTGGCGCGATTCGTGGCCGTCACAGGGGTCTCGGGGTCGGGCAAGAGCACGCTTGTCTCCGACATCCTGTTCAGGGCTATCGCTCGCGAACTGAGCGGCGCTCGAGACAGGCCCGGCGCCCACGACACGATCGAGGGTCTTGAGGCGATCGACAAGGTCATCGACATCGACCAGAGCCCTATCGGCCGAACGCCGCGCTCGAATCCCGCCACCTACACCGGCCTCTTCGCGCCGATTCGCGACCTTTTCGCGGGGACGCAGGAGGCTCGCGTGCGGGGCTACAAGCCCGGGCGCTTCAGTTTCAACGTCAAGGGCGGCCGCTGCGAGCACTGCAAGGGCGACGGCATCCTCAAGATCGAGATGCAGTTCCTGCCGGACGTTTACGTTCCGTGCGAGGTCTGCAAGGGCAAGCGCTACAGCCGCGAAGCGCTGGAGATCCACTACAAGGGTCGATCGATCGCCGAAGTGCTCGAGATGACGATCGAGGAGGCGCTGGGCTTCTTCTCGCCGGTGCCGTCGGTGCGGTCCAAGCTGCAGACGCTGAATGACGTAGGTCTCGGCTACGTTCACCTGGGCCAGCCGGCCACGACGCTCTCGGGCGGTGAGGCGCAGCGAGTGAAACTGGCCACGGAGCTGTCGAGGAGGGCCACGGGTCGGACGATCTACGTCCTCGACGAGCCCACCACGGGCCTCCACATGGCTGACATCGAGAAGCTGCTCCACGTCCTCCACCGCCTCGTCGATGCGGGCAACACCGTCATCGTGATCGAGCACAACTTGGACGTGGTCAAGACCGCGGACTGGATCGTTGACCTGGGTCCGGAGGGCGGCGAGCGGGGCGGCTACGTCATCGCCGAAGGCACGCCGGAGGAAGTCGCCGGGGTCCCGGGCTCCGCCACGGGCGAGTACCTTGCCCGCGTTCTGCGGGGGGAGCCGCTCGTGCCACTCTCCACCGTTACATTCGCGGACCTGGCGGGGCGCGGTGGTCCGGGGCCCGGGTCGTACGCGGCCGTGGCTACACTGCCGCCACCGAGGAAGCGCGCCGCGGCCGCGGGCTCGCGCCAGGACTCGTCGGGCAGCTGATCCGCGGCCCAATGCCCGCCTGCTTCGCTGCCGGCTCCTTCGTCAGGCAGAGATGAGCGTCGACCAGCTAGGATTGAGACATGCCCGAGATCGAGTACGCATTCCTCGCCGATGCGGCCGAGGTTCAACCCGGCCAGAAGTTCCACGTCCTTGGCGGGGGCGTCTCGCGCCTGAGTGGGACGACGATCCCGTTCCAACATCCCCACCTGTCACTGGTGGTGGGACTGCGGCTCTCCTCCACAGAGCGGAACCGCGAGCACGATCTGGAGTTCGTGGTTACCACGCCCGACGGCGCGAAGGTCACCAGCTCTACGGGCAAGGTCGTGGCCCATGGGCCACACGATCCAAGCGACGTCATCCTGACCCTGGCCGTCGACCTCTGGAATCTCACGCTCGCGTCGACCGGCGAATACTCGGTCAGGATCCTGGTGGGTGGTTCGGAGCGAAAGCGGCTGTCGCTCTTTGTCACGCAGACTCGGGAGACCACGCCGGAGCAACGGTATCTGGCGTGACGAAGGGGGACCAGGGACCGGCGCGCCACGAACGCCCGGTCATCGACGAGGCGGCGCTGGCGGCGGCCAGGGGCGCCGACCGGCTGCTCGAGGCGGCGCACATGGGTGGCGTGACGACTTGGGAGGAGTACCTCGCGCCGGTACCCGGCCAATTGCGCGATGCCGGGGTGGGCGACTTACGCAAGGTCGCGCTGCGGGCGAGGGCGGCA
Source organism: Chloroflexota bacterium (assembly GCA_043758855.1). Taxonomy (GTDB): domain Bacteria; phylum Chloroflexota; class Limnocylindria; order Limnocylindrales; family CSP1-4; genus Fen-1039. Next base: position 3,171 of record JAYVMQ010000092.1, on the reverse strand, counting down.
TACGGCCCCCGGGCCTCCATCCGCGACGCCCTCCCGCCGGAGCTCACGGAGCCGTTTCTGGCCGCTCTCGACCGCCTGCTCAAGGCTCTCGCCCGCGATGCGATGGAGCGCTGACGGCTCAGGGAAGGGACGAGTTCAGGCTGAGGCGCAACGGGAGCCCTCGCTCATCGGTTTTCTTGTAGAGGAGTCGCGTGTGAATTCACAGCAGGCGCCGGTTGGCGGCACGGATATTTCGGTAGACGTGTTCAAGCGGCCCGATGGACTGCTGTCAAGGGCGACACTCGGGTCGGTCCGGTCGTCCCTCGCGACTATCCGGGTGCCGATGGACGTGGCCCGCGTCGTGGCCGTTTGGGCCGCCTGGTTTGCCGTTGTCTGCGCCTTCCAGATCGTTGTCCAGGCCCGCCTTGCGCCGCAGCGGCCGGACAACACCCTGGCCTGGACACACTACACGACCGAGCAGGCCGTCCTCGATCGCCGCCCGCTCCTTTCCGATCCGAACATGAACGAGCACGTCGCTTACGACTCGGAGTACTACATCTCGATCGCGGCGAACGGGTATGACGATCCGAATGCGCAGGCGTACTCCTTCGTGGGCGGCCAGCGCTGGTCGGGTGCTCCCGGCTCCGAGCCTGGCGCGCCGAAGGAGTGGACCTCCCTCAATTATGCCTTCCTGCCCGGCTACTCGATGGCCATGCGTCCTATGATGGCCATCGAGAGCGTCCTGCCGCTCACCTCTGATCTGACTCCCATCGGCAAGGCCACGCTGGCTGGCATCGTCGTCTCCGCGCTCGGCGGTCTTCTGGCGATGCTCGCCCTGGCGCGCCTCATGGGCGCCTATGCGCGCCGTCGGAAGTCGGGCGATGCAGCCAGCGATCCCGAAGCGGGCACCTGGGGTGGCCTCGGCGGCCTTCGCGCGGCCTTCTACCTTCTGGTCTTCCCGACCGGGTTCTACCTGGCTCAGGTGTATACGGAAGGCCTCTTCATCGGCCTCGCCTTCATGGCCTGCGCTCTTGCGGTCGAGAAGAGGTTCGTGACCGCGGCGATCCTCGCTGTCCTTGCGACACTGGTCAAGCCGGCCGGCATGTTCCTGGCCCTGCCGCTTGCCTGGGCCGCATTCGAAGCCCTCCGCAGCGGCGAACTCCGCCTGAGGGACTGGCGGATAGTGATTCCGGTGGCGTCGATCCTGGCCCCTGTAGTCGCGTTCGGGGCCTGGTTCCTCTCGCCGCTTGGGCAGAATTGGAAGGCCGTCGAGGACGCGTTCTTCACGCGCTACTTCGACCCCATCGGCTCATGGAACATGTGGGTGTCCGTTTGGGACAGCCTGCTGTCGGGCGTCGACAAGACCTCGGACGCCAGCGGCTTCTCTCACTACTTCGGCGGTGGCCCGCTGCCCTCTTCGTCAACGGTCTATCTGACCCTCGAGCTCCTCGCCATCGCACTTGCCGTTGTCTCGAGCGTGTGGCTGCTGCGCCGAATGCCGGGCGTCGCACTCTTCGGCCTGGCCGTCCTTGTATTCAGCTTCTCGAGCACGGTTGCGGCGCCGTGGGGCATGGATCGATACGTCCTGGCGGTTCCGGCCATCTTCCTGATGCTGGCCTGGTTGGGACGGCGAGTGGTCGTGGACCGCGTGTGGGTTCTGGCCAGCACGCTGCTCATGGGGATGTCCGCGATGCTCTTCACCTTCGGCTTCTGGGTCTCCTGAACCTACGGTCCGCGCCGGCCCCCCACTATTGCCGTCGTATGCTCTATCGGTTGGAGCAAGGCGGCGAGCCGTATCGATTGTCATCCGGAGGTTAAGGCTTGAGCAGTTTTCAGGCGGGCGGGCACGGCCAGACGGGCGTGCAGCTACCGATCGGGCTCCGCATCGCCGGCGCCGGTGTGCGCGTGGGCGCCTGGCTTATCGATGGCGCCATCTTCGGCCTCCTGGGCTTGATCCCGCTGTCATTCGGTGTGGTGCTGGGCGCCCTCGCGGTGAACCCGCAGGCCGTTCAGCAGCTTGAGAGCAACTCCAACCTCCAGCCTACGGTTCCGCTGTTCCTGGTCAACATGAGTCAGCTGGTTGTTCTGCTCGGCCTGTGGGCGGGGCTCTCTATCGCGTATTCCGCGGTGTGCTGGGCCTTCTTCCGGGGCCTGCCGGGACAGCGGCTGCTTTCGCTGCAGGTGGCCGACGCCAGAACTGGCAAGAACCTTCCGATATGGCGAGCCGCAGTTCGCGCGTTTCTCGTGAACGGCGTACCGACGGCGATTTTCGGCGTCCTTGTCCTTGTCATGCTCGAATTCATGGCCAGGGTCAGTCCGGCGGATTACCCCACGGCCGGCGGGAGCAGTACGGCCTATCTTGCCCTCCAGGCCGCATGGGGCCCCTGGAGCGGTTTGATCGCTTTTTCCTGGATTGGGTGGTGGGCGTGGCCGCTCATCCTTCTGATCACGACCGGGGCGAGCCGGGAGAGGCGCGGTTTGCACGACAGGGTGGCCGGCTCGGTCGTTGTGGCGCGCTCAAGACCGCCCTCGCAGTGGGCCTACCCGGTCGGTCCGCAATCGATCCCCGGCGGCGAACCTGTAGACGCCCCCAAGACGGATCAGCCGGTGCCTGTTGTCTGGCCGGGAGTCCTGCCGCCCGCGCCACCCTCTTCTGCCTGGAGTAGTGCGCCGCCTGCCACGCAGAGCCCAGCGCGCGGCCGCGTCTGGCCCAAGCCCGACCGTCCGCAGGTCCTCGGCGCCAAATTGCCGGCCGGCTTGCGCGTGGCCAGCTTCAATCGGCGCATCGGCGCCTACGCCATCGACAGCGTGATCCTGTTCGTTTTCTACCTCTTCGTGGCGGCGGCCCTCGGCGGCACGGACACCACGGGCGCCGCATTGCCCGTGCCGGAGCGCCAGGCGATGATCCTCGGGCTGATATGCGGCGTCGGCCAGCTCGTCTACTTCGTGGCAGGGTGGACATTCTGGCGCGGCTCGATCGGGCAGAAGATGACCGGCTTGCAGGTCGGCGACGAATCGACCGGGGGACGCCTCGGCTGGGCCGACGCGGTCGCCAGATGGGCCCTGCTGCAGGGGCCCTTTGCCCTGGTGACGGCGACTCCGTTTGGAGTGCGCAGCCTGATCGTCCTGGCGGCGGTTACGTGGCTGTTATTCCTGATGTTCCGCGCCCACGACGACCCCGACGGTCAGGGC
>JAYVMQ010000091.1:0-4111 GCA_043758855.1 Chloroflexota bacterium | reverse complement strand
GGGCGGCGGCGTTGACCCGGTGCCAGCACGCGGATTACACTCCGACCAATCCGAGCAGTGCCCGCAGGAGTGCCCGCGCGCATCTCGACCAGCCCCAATCCGCCTTCGGAGGATATCTCCCTCAGTGGAGACCGGACCCAGTATTTGCGGCGATAAACGCGCCAACCACGCGCCCGCCGACATCCACACAACAGGCCCCTCCTTCTCTAGGCGGTAAGCGCGCAGGCGTGTCACCGGCTGGCGGGGCGGGCCCCGTCCGCAGACGCACCGTCGAGGTGGCACATGCTTTATCTGAGCCAGGCGATCGGCCGGCCCGTGCGCGACAAGCTGGGCGAGTCGATCGGAACCGTGGCCGATCTGATCGTCGCCATTGGCGATCGGTATCCCCCGGTTACCGGCATCGTCGTCAAGACGAACGGCCGTGAGATCTTTCTGCACTGGCCGTCGGTGACCAACCTGGACGCCAGCGGGGCGACGCTGGGCACGTCGGCGATCGACATCTCCAAATTCCAACAGCGGCCCAACGAGATCCGTCTGAAGCTGGACCTGATGGACCGCCAGATCGTGGACATCGACGGTCGCAAAGTGGTCCGCGTCAACGACCTGCGCCTTGACGAGGTCGAAGGCTCACTCCACCTGGTTGCTGTGGATGTCGGCGCGGCCGGCCTGCTCCGTCGCCTCGGTCTTGAGGGCCCGTGGCGAACCATCGCTCGCGGCCTGCATCGCGACATCCCCGAGCGCTACATCGACTGGGAGGACGTCGATCCGGTCGAACGCACCATCGCCAGCGTGAAGTTGCGCGTCCCCCACAAGGGCCTGGCCGAGCTGCATCCCGCCGACCTGGCTACCATCATCGACCAGCTCAGCCGCAGCGACCGAGCGGGTGTCATCGCCGCGCTAGACGACGAGGCCGCAGCCGACGCCATCGGTGAGATGGAGCCCGAGACTCAGGTCGACATCCTGGAGGACCTTGAGCCCGGCCGCGCCGCCGACATCCTCGAGGAGATGGACCCGGACGAGGCGGCCGACCTGGTCGCCGACCTGTCGGACGAGAGCCGTGACGAGATCCTGGGCCTGATGGAGAAAGAGGAGGCAGACGAAGTCCAGGAACTAATGACCTACGGCGAGGAGACGGCCGGCGGCATCATGACCACAGAGTTCGTGGCCGTGCCGGCCAATCTCACCGCTGCCCAGACGATCGATCGCCTGCGCGAACTCGAGCCGACCGCCGAGACCATCTTCTACGTCTACGTTACCGACTCGGATGACCGGCTCGTTGGTGTCCTATCCCTGCGCGACCTTATCGTCGCCAGGCCCGAGACGCCAATTTCCACGTTCATGTACGACGAGCCCGTGGCCCTCCGCACCGACTCGAGCCAGGAGGAAGTAACCGAGGTGGTGGCCCGCTACAACCTGCTGGCCCTGCCAATCGTCGATGCCGAGGGTCGCCTCGAGGGCATCGTCACCGTCGACGACGCCATGGATACCCTCCTGCCGCAGCCGTCCAAGCGCCGCATCCCGCGCCTGTTCAGCAGGTCCGGGTCGGCGGATCGATGAAGGCGCCAATCCTGGGGCTGACGCCTCGCGCCGTAAATCGGGTGCGGTTTGCCGCCATCCTGGGTGTACTTGGCCCGGGGCTCGTGAGCGGATTCGCCGATAACGACGCCGGCGGCATCACCACCTACTCGCTGGCTGGAGCCAACTTCGGCTACGACCTGTTGTGGGTCCTGCTGGCCAGCCAGATCGTGCTCTTCTTCACGCAGGAGGTCGGGGCACGGCTTGGGCTGGCCACCGGTCAGGGTCTGGCCGGCCTGGTGCGCGAGAAGTACGGCGTGCGCTGGGCCGCCTTCATGACCAGCACGATGCTCGTCGCCAACGTCGGTTCGATCATCGCCGAGTTCGCCGGCTGCAGCGCCGCGCTCAGCCTGTTCGGGCTGGAGAATTGGCAGAGCGCCCTGCTGGCGGCCACGGTCGTTGTCTTGCTCCTGACCCGCGGCAACTACAGCAAGGTGCAGTACCTGTTCGTGGCGGTCGGGATCGCAGTGTCGATCGCCTATTTCGTGTCAGCCCTGTTGGCCCATCCGGATTGGGGCCGCGCGGCCTCGTCGCTCGTCATACCACGACTTACCTCCAGGCCGGAATACTGGCTGACCGTCGTCGCTACGGTCGGGACGACGATCACGCCCTGGGGTCAGGCGTTTATCCAGTCGTATGTTGCCGACAAACGGCTCGGCCCGGAGGACTTGACCGGCTCGCGGTTAGACGTGGGCCTCGGCGCGTTCCTGACCAACCTTATCGCCGCCTTCATCGTCATTGCCACGGCCGCCGCCGTGTGGTCGGTTGGCACTCATGTGGACACGAACTCACCCGATGCGATCAAGCAAATTGCCTTCGCTTTGAAGCCACTAGCAGGCGACGGCGCCTACGTCCTATTCGCCATCGGGCTGCTGGCCGCGTCCTTCCTGGGACTCGGTGTGGTTCCTCTCACGAGCGCCTATGCGGCCTGCGAAGCGTTCGGCTGGGAAACTGGAGTGGACTGGCGCGTCCGAGAGGCACCAGCGTTCTATGGACTGATGATCTTCTTCGTCGCGAGCGCAGCCCTCGTCGTCCTGATCGTGCCCCCCGGTGGGCTCGTCCAGGTGATGTTCATGGCCCAGGTGGTGAACGCCCTGCTTCTGCCGTTCGTGCTGGTCTTTGTGATGCGACTCTCGGCCGACAAAGAGATCATGGGCCCGCTCGTGAGCGGCCGGTTCTTGCTCGCAGTCGGCTGGCTTGGGACGGCGCTTCTGGTGCTCCTGTCGCTGGTGCTGGTGGCGACGGCGGTCACAGGCCTCTGACGCCGAGCCGAGCTTCCTTCGTCTTTAAGCCCAGACGCCCAACTCCAACCAAACCTGGGCCATTTCGGCCGCCGCCGCACGGATATCGTGTCGGGCGACTGAGGCCGGCGCCGCCACGGCCAGGCGCGCCCGCAGGGCCGGGTCGGCCAGCCTCAGCAGCGCCCCCGCCAGCGCGGGCACGTCTCCGGGCGGCACGAGCAGGCCCGTCTCCCCGTCACGAACGACTTCTTTGAGGCCGCCGACGGCCGAAGCCACGACAGGCGTCCCGCAGGCGAGCGCCTCGACGGCCGCAAGGCCGAGTGGCTCCCGACGCGACGGCGCCACAACGACGTCCGCGGCCCGCATCCAGTCCGCCACCTCAGCCTGCGACGTCGGCGGCAACCGTCGCACGGTTGGATAATCCTTCGCGATCGAGTCCGACAGGCCACCGTCGCCGATCATCACGCCCGACCAGCCGGCGCTCGCGCCGAGATCGAGGGCGGCGGCGAAGACATCGGCGCCTTTGCGCTCGGACAGACTCCCCACGTACAGAGCTACCAGCCCCGCTGGCAGCCCGAGCCGGGCCCGGAGCGCCGCTCGCTCGGCGGCGACGGCAGGGGCTCGCTCAGAGGCGCCCGCAGGCGCCCGCTCAGCCTCGCCCCCTGCCAGGCTGGCCAGCGGCCGGAAGACACGCATATCGACTCCCGGCGAGATGACACGCGCTGTCGCGCCGAACCTCTCCACATGGCCCGCCGTGTTCCCGGAGTTGGCCACGCTGGCGGCCGCCCCGCGCACGACCCAGCCGGTCAGGGCGCGGCTAACGCGGCTTCGCTGGCCGGAGTCGGCAACGTCCCCGCCGTGGGCGTAAGCGAGAAGCGGAATGTGACGCAGCCTCGCGGCCGGCAACGCCAAGACCCCCGCCAGGTAGACGCCATGGGCCTCCACGCCGTCGAAGTGACCACGGGCCGTAAGCGCCCGCCAGGCGATCCGCAGGTGGCGCAGGAGCGAGCTGCCGCGGTAGCCCGTCGGACCGGCCACTACCACCTCCACCCCTCTATCACGCAGCGCCTCGACGCGGAGCGCAACGAAAGGACCGGCCTGGGGCCGATCAGGCGTCGGGTACATGTTGGTCACGATCAGCAGGCGCGTGGGCCGCTGAACCCGAGCGGAATGGTCCAAATCTGCTCGACTGGGCATGCGAGTAATCATGCCAGGCGCACAGGGCGTATGTCCCACTCCGCGGTGCCGACGAAGGGCTGATCGGGCGGCCGGTGGACGATCAGGTCAGCGCCACG
>JAYVMQ010000090.1:0-10216 GCA_043758855.1 Chloroflexota bacterium | reverse complement strand
CCGACTACGGCTTCTCGGGTCCGAATTCCTTCGCGGTTGTGTCTGTCAACGATCACGGGCTGATGGAACTGCACCTTCTCTTCACTCACGTCTCATGAGCCGCAGGGATCTCCCAAGACCGGGATCCCGTGCATTCCAGAGGCACCCACGGGTCAAGGGATTGTCTCGGCGCCGATGACCCCAAGACTGGCCCGCTGGCCATTCCTGGAAGTCACACGACCCGTGGGATGGCGCGAAGCTGATCCGCGCCCAAGTGGTGCGGGCCCGAAGGTGCGCGCGACCGGCGTGAATGGCCTGCAGCCTGCGTCCCGCGCGGCGAGGCCCGACCAATGCCGCGGACTGTATCTGGTCAGACTTGCGCCACATAAGAGTTGGAGCGGACAACAGGGCGAGCGGTCGGGCCGGACGGCGCCGAGCCGTCCCGCTCGGGTCAGTGGCCGCTCCGCAAGCACGCGTCTGAGCGTGGCTCCGGATCGGTGGCGGTCGTGCGCCGCGTCACCACCAGCTGCAGGGCTGCGACGGGTTGGTCAACTTTCACCCCAGGCAAGTTTGACCAGAAAGCGGTGCCTGACTCAGGCTCCGACTGCGATTCGACTTGCATGGCCTCTCCGATCTCGGCTGCATGGCTGTGACGCCCCCGACCTGCGAGTTCGTTTCAGTCGGTGGATTCACGAGGACTTCGAGAACGGACGGGAGTAGCGCGGCGTGGCAGGAGACCGACCAGGGCGCAGCAGCCGATCGTGACGACCACGATGACAGCCAGGCAGGAGAGATGCGCCGTCGTCGGCGGCGATGGCGGCTACGAGGTTGAGCGGAGGCCCGCCAGGAAGGTCTGAACCGACCATTCCAGTCGCTGCTCGCCGTCACCGGCGAATATCTCGGTGCGAAGGGCGGTCAGGTAGGGGTGACTGGCCGGGTCGGCCCATCGAGCGCGGCCGCATGTAGGTCGGGGATCGCGGACAGGGGAGCCGCGGACCTCCGTTCGAGCGGGTCCGATGGCGGTCGCGTACGCTTGGCTTCTAGACCGCCACGCGGGTTTCCGCGAGCACCTGGGAGACGGCAGATGCAATGGGTCACCCGCGAGCACCCGCACACGGACCGGATCGCCTGTCCCTGGCTCATCCGCAAGTTCATCGACCCGGACGCGGAGATCGTGTACCTCCCCGCTGACGAGGTGCTGCCTTGCGCCCAACGCACGGGTGCCATCAGCTTCGACGCGAAGGGCGCGCAATACACCCATCGCGACGGCCTGTGCTCCTTCGAGGTCCTCGTCGAGGAGTACAGTCTGGGCGGAGATCCGGCGCTGTCACTCATGGCCCGCGTTGTCCACGGGGCCGATGTCTCCGAGGATCGCGACGCCACACCCCAATCGCCAGGGCTCTTCGCCGTCGTCGACGGCTTCGCCCTGCTGGGGTTGCCCGACCAGGACCAGCTCGCCCTTGAACTCCCCGTCTACGACGCCCTATACGCCTGGTGCCGGCGCGAAGTCGGGGCGGCCTGAGTGGCACGGACCGCAGGCTCGGCCGAGACCACAGGCCCGACCACGACCACAGGCCCGACCACCGGCCCGGCCAAGATGACCCTCGGTCGCGACGAGCGGCTCCTGTTCGCCACGCGAGCCGTGAGGATGTTCGGCTACGGGCTTGCCTCAGTCGTGCTCGTGCTTTACCTGGCCGCCCTGGGTCTGCCGAATCCGGCCATCGGGCTCCTGCTCACGCTCACTTTGCTCGGTGACGCGGCGATCTCGCTGTGGCTGACGACCCATGCGGATCGAGTCGGGCGCCGCCGCGTCCTCTTCGCCGGGGCGCTGCTGATGTGTATGGCGGGCGTTGGGTTCGCCTCAACGAGCGCCCTGCCGGTACTGATCCTGGCGGCCACGATCGGTGTCATCAGCCCCAGCGGCAACGAGGTCGGCCCGTTCCTGGCGGTCGAGCAGGCGGCCCTTTCCCAGACCGTCGCCGACCGCGCCCGAACCCGCGTCTTTGCCTGGTTCAACCTGACCGGCTCCTTCGCCACGGCCACGGGCGCGCTGGTGGGTGGGGGAGTGGCCGGCGCCCTCATCGCCGCCGGTCGCGCACCGGTGGACGCCTACCGGGTCGTGATCGTCATATACGCCTTTCTCGGCCTCCTGCTGGCAGCCTTGTTCTGGCGGGTTTCGCCGCGGGTCGAGGTCGCCGAACCGCCCGATGCCTCGATCGCGCGCCGGCTCGGGCTGCATCGATCGCGCGGCGTAATCGCTCGCCTGTCGGCGATCTTCGCCCTCGACGCCTTCGGCGGGGGCCTCGTCGTCCAGAGCCTCGTCGCCTATTGGTTCCATCTCCGTTTCGGCGCCGATGTGGCTGTACTGGGCGCTGTGTTCTTCGTGGCGAATCTGCTGGCCGGAATTTCGGCTCTCGCGGCGGTGTGGATCGCCGATCGCATCGGCCTGGTTCGGACGATGGTTTTTACCCACCTGCCGTCGAACATCCTGCTCGCCATGGTGCCGTTGATGCCGACCCTGCCGCTGGCCGTGATTGTCCTGCTGGCCCGCTTCTCGATCAGTCAGATGGACGTCCCGACTCGCCAGTCGTACACGATGTCGGTCGTAGACCCAGACGAGCGCTCGGCTGCGGCAGGCGTCACAGGCATCGCTCGAAGCCTCGGCGCATCGATCTCTCCCCTTCTGGCTGCGCCGCTGTACGGCGTGGCCAGCCTGGCCGCCCTGCCGTTCCTCCTGGCCGGCGCGTTGAAGATCGGCTACGACGTGGCCCTCTATCGCGGCTTCCGATCCATACGTCCCGAACACGAACAGCCGAACTCTGGGGCCCGGCCTACCCCATGATGCTCGGGGTCGGTGGCCACTATTCGGCAGGCGCCCGCACCCAGGCCTCTCGGCTGTCGTGCGCGAACTGCGCAAACGTGATCGGCGGCCGGCCCACGATGCGCGCGATGTCATCGGTGAGCCCGGCTGCCAGGCCGAACCGCGCGGCGGCGTAGATCCCGATGGTCACAACGACCATCATGCGAGGCATGCCCCGCGCCCGCATCCGCCGCCAGTAGGCGAGCGGACCCGGGTTCTCATAGCGGATGGTCCGCCCGAGCTCGGCCGTAAGAGCCCCGGCGACCTCGTCGTAAGTGAGGGCCGCAGGCCCGGTTGGTGTGTAGGCGCGTCCGGCGTGTCCGTCCTCCACCAGCGCACGCGCCGCGACGGCCGCCACGTCTCGGACATCGACGTGCGCCGTGCGCGACCGACGCCCGGCCGGGATCAGGATCTCGTCGTGTTCGCGGATGTCCGCCGCGTGCGTCGTGGACAGGTTCTGCATGAAGTACGCGGCACGCACGAATGTCCAGTCCAGAGCCGAGGCTCGCAGCGCGTCCTCGATCTTGCGGTGCGGCACCAAACGGTTCTTGTCCGCGCCCTGGATCGAGAGGAAAACCACGTGCTGAACGCCCCGGCCGTGGGCGGCCTCCAGGGCGGGCGCGATGACGGCCTTCACATCGGCGATCGCCGGAGGGCGCAGAAGGAACATCCGGTCGATGCCGTCGAATGCGCCGAATGTGGCCGGATCGCGGAAGTCGAACCGCACGATCTCAACGGCAGACCCGAACGCCGCGCGGGCAGTCTCCACGTTGTGCGCGGCAACGCGTACGCTGGCGCCCAGCGCGAGCAGTTCGCGGACCAGTGGCGTGCCGACGTTGCCGGGCGCCCCGGTCACGAGGATTGTGGCGCTCACGAGAGCCCCGGGTCCGTCGACGCGATGGCCTTCCAAACCTGGTCGATAACCCGATCGCGCCAGGCGGCGTCGACGGGCTCGCCCAACGTCGCACGCGCCAGCAACGCGCCGAACAGGAGCGCGTCGGCCACTTCAAGGTCGAGGTCCGAGCGGACATCGCCCGCATCGATCCCTTGCTGCAGGAGGGCGTTGATTACGGCCTGCCGGGGCGCGAAGACGCGCTCGCGGAAGACGGCGATCAGATCTGGATCGCGGGCCTCCTGGGCGAGGAGCGAGCCCAGGATCGCCATGCCGCCCGGCCTTGCCAGCGCGTCGGCCGTGGCCCCGAGCAGTGCCGCCAGAGCGCCGCGTGTATCCGTCGGCAGGACCGGTTCGGGCGCGTCGGTCAGGTCGAGGATGGCAGCGACGACAAGATCCCGCTTCGACGGGAAGCGCCGGTACAGGGCGGGTCGGCCGACTCCGGCGGTAGCCGCAACCCCGGCCATCGAAAGACTCTGGTAGCCGACCTCGCCGAGCATCCGAACCGTGGTGTCCATGATCGCCTGGTCGATGGATGAGTGGCGAGGCCGTCCCCTTGTGACCGGGGCCGCGGCGGTCATCGGCCGACTTCGAGTTCGACGAGGACGAGATGGGCGTGTTGTGTGGCCGTGGCCTTGGCCTCGAGCGCGACGTGCCCTGCATCGTCCACCGCGAGACCGAACCCGCGGAGCATCCCAGGCCCGCGCCTGGATACCTGGAGCGCCACGACCTCGTCGTAGCGGGGGTCGTCGGGCATGACAACCTCGCCGTGGGCCCCATGCCAACCGTCGGCGAGCCTAACGCGGACCGGCGCCCCACCGACGAGGTTGCGCCACCAGGTGTAGGCCGGTGACGTGACCATGACGACCCGGTCACCGCTCCGGACGTAGCCGACCGGCGTCCTGAAGGTTCGTCCGCTCTTGCGGCCCTTGAACTCGAGGAGAAGGAGCTGGCGGGCCATCCGGCCGGCAAACCGGGAGTCCAGCAGGCGCCGCATGAGCGGGTTCATCGCGTCGACCACGCGGCGCATAACCTTAAAGCGGCGAGTCTCGACAAACGCGCGCGGTTTCTCGACAGTCGGCATCGGGTCCACCCTTAGTAGGAATACAGGTCAGGCCTGTATCCTACAGCAGCGACCCAAGCTGCGTTCGGCCAGACACCCCGCGGCGCATGGCGCATACCGCTCGTCTTCGGTATCGTGGACCTTGGTGGCAACAAGGGTGGTTGGATGAGCACATCCATCTGTAACGACCGTCCGACGGTCGTGCCGCCCCCGCCGCCCTCAGCCTGGTAATTCGCCAGGGCATCTCACACACGCGGATCGGGCGGTGCGGGGTTCCCCGCACCGCCAGAATTCTATCTGAAGGGCCTCGAGCATCTGCGGAAACCAGAGGCGCAGCCGAGTGGATCGTATCTGCGAAGGCAGTCGGACGGACCTTCGGCAGTGTCAAACCGTCCCGAGCAGCCGGGCCAGGATGCCGCCGACGGCGAGCGCGATTCCCAGGGTGGCCCCGCACATCGCCAGGGCCGGTCGCCAGCCGAACTCGCCGCGCAATGCCGCCAGCGTCGCTACGCACGGCACGGACACCGACGTGACGATGGCATACACGAAGAGCTGCGGGGGCGACATGATCGAGCCCAGACCAGCCGCACCTGCGCCAAGCTGGATTACCGCCAAGGCGACGAGCAACTGGAGCGCCAGCTCCTTGCGCAGGAACGCGAACACCAGCGCCAGTCCGGCCACCGACGGCAACCCCAGCCAGCCACGAACGACAGGATCGAGGACGGCGGTTGCGTACCAGATTAGGCCGCTCTCATAGAGCAGTCCAAGAGCAACCGAACCGATAAGCATGATGGGGGCGGCGGTCCGGACGAAGTCGGAGAAGCGGCGCCAGGCCTTGCGCACCACCTGTCGGGCGATGGGCCGCCTGATCGGGGCCAGCTCGAGCACTAGAGCCGGCTGGCGACCTGGGATTATCGCGTTGGCGGCGAGGCCCGCGGCAAAAGTGATCGCGGCAATGAGGCCGAAGGCCCCCACGGCGGCGAGCGGCCCGGCGAATGGCGCCACCGCAGCCACCACGACGGCCGAGCGAGCCGAGCATGGAGTCATGGTCACCAGGAAGGCGCCGAGCAGGCGCTCGCGGCGGGTCGGCAGGACGCGGGTGCCGTAGATGGCGGGCACGTTGCAGCCGCTGGCGGCCAGTAGTGGGATGGCGGCTCGGCCGGGTAGCCCGAGAGTGTTGAAGAGGCGATCGGTCAGGACGGCAGCGCTCGTCAGGTAGCCTGAATCCTCCAGAATGGCGAGCAGCACGTAGAACGTCAGGATGTAGGGGATGCCGACCGACAAGAGGCCGAGAATCCCTCCATCGAGGCCCCATAGGAGCCCGGCAGCCACGACAGGTTGCGGGACGACCGAGTGAATGGCGACGCCTAGGACTGGCGAGACCATCGCGCTCCAGGCGTTGGTCAACAACGTGGAGAGGGAGCCGCCTATCCACATCATCGTTCCGAAGACGAGCGCCGTGACGGCGAAGAAGATCGGCAGCCCTGGCCACGGCGACGTGCTCCAGACCGCGAATCTGTCGGCCAGGCGGACTGGTACGTCGCGATGACGCTCGACCTGCCTGGCCCAGTCAGCGGCGACGCGCCAGCGCGTCGACTCGAGGGCTTGGCCCAGTCGCAGCGAAGCGGCGCCGCGGGCGGAGATCACGGATTCACTCACCATCTCGCCCAAGCCCCAACCGTCGGTATCGAGCGCCGCGGCGCCGAGGGAGTGGCCGGGCGTAATGGTCCGGGCGAGATTGTCCAGCTGGAGCTCCAGCCGCGGGCCGTATACCCGGGCCGGCACGGTGCCACGCGGCGCAGCTCCCGCGAGGTAGGCCCGGCGCTGGCGGGCGAGGCTAACGGCCTCGGCCACAGCTGTGCCGACCCCGCGGCCGCTGCGGCCAATAGTTTCGTGGACGGGCGCGGCCAGCAACTGCGAGAGCCGGCCGGCATCCACGTCGATCCCTCTCGCCGTGGCCTCATCGCTCAGGTTCGCGACAAAGACGATGGGCAGGCCTAGATCTCGACAGGCAAGGGCCAGAGGCAGGTGCCGCCGCAGATCGCCGGCATCGCCGACGACGAGTATTGCGTCAGGCCGTGCCTCCACGAGATCGCGCCAGAAGGGCCCTCCACCGGCGGGGCTGTCTTCCAGGGAGAGAGTGCCGGGCAGGTCCACCAGGTACGCGTCGCCGCCGGGGAAGTGGACCGTGCGCCTCGATGCGGCGAGGGTCGTCCCGGGCGCGTTCACCGTTTCGGCGAAACGTCCGGTGGCCACGCCGAAGAGCGTGGACTTACCTACGTTGGGCCGGCCTACGAGCGCGACCACGGGCAGGTCAAGGCCATGCTCCGTGGAAGCGGTCTCGTGGCAACCGTGCGTCAGCATCCCAGTCTCGCTACCGCGGCAGGTTCCACGACCACTCCGGCGGCCAGGCTGCGGGCGATGGCGAGCCTGGTGCGGCCCAGCCGAACGATCAAGGGCCCGCCGAGGGCAAGCCGGCGTTCGACGCTGACCTCGACCCCAACGTCGATCCCTTCCGGAGACAGCGACACCCGGCATGCCGACTCGATGGCCACGACCCGTAGCTGCCGCTCCAGCGCGGCATCCACCAGCCGATCCCGACCTTGGACGGGGGCCAGGTCCGACGATACCCGAGTTGCCAACTCAGAATTGCTCACGTGCACAGTAAGCCCGAATCGCCGCCATCCCGATAGTGACGAATGGCCCCCTTTGCTGGAGTTCAGGGCCCTGCCAGCGCCTGGCTCAACCGCGACGACTACGGCGGCGAAACAATGCGGGCTGGCGATCCCGGCGCCCGGCGATCGCGGCGACCGGCGATCGCTTGCCGGTCACGCATTGGGGACTTGTATGCTGAGGCGATGAGCGACTTCAGGCCCTTCGACCGGACCACTGCCGATGTTGTCCTGACCGAGTTGCGCCGGACGCGCCAGGTTCGCCAGTTCACTGCCGAGATCGTCTCCGATAACGATCTCCAGGCGATCCTCGAGGTGGCCCGTTGGTCCGGCAGTTCTATGAACCGCCAGCCCTGGACGTACATCGTCGTGCGCGAGCGTGGCTACCTCCAACGGCTGGCTGATCTCGCCCCGAATGCCAAGCACGTCGCCGGCGCAGCAGTTGCGATCGCCATCGCGATGGGCGGCGCCAACGCCGAATGGGACGCCTACGACGAGGGTCGTGCGGCCGAGCGCATCCTCATTGCCGCCAACGCCCTGGGACTCGGTGCCGGAATCGGCTGGGCTGTGGAGTCCAACCGGCCGCTAGTCGCACAATTCTTCGGCCTAACGCCGCCGGCGTTCGTCCGGACGATCATCTCGCTGGGCCACCCGACCGAGGCAGCAACTCAGCCGAAGTCGGCGCCGGGGACGGCCAGGCGACCCCTCAAGGATCTCGTGCGGGGTCTGTGAGGCGGGCAGTCGGGCGACCGGACAGTCCGCCGGGACGCAGCCTCGGGCAGTCCGCCGGGACGCAGCCTCCGGGACCATGCTGTGACTCTCGCCGAGCGTAAGTCACGCGTGCCGGGTAGTCTCGATGAGGTAACCCGCACCTGGTTGAGACATGACCAAGCCCTACACCTTCTTCGCCGATCTGGCCACAGAGGCTCCCATCCCGGCCCGAGGCATCCTCAGTCAGACGCTGTCGAACGAGGGCGACATCGAGTTTCTGCTCTTTGCCTTCGCCGCGGGCGAGCAGCTGTCCGAGCATACGTCGGCGCGACCGGCGATCATCCATATTCTCGAAGGCGAGGGCGAGCTGACTGTCGGCGGTGACACCCATCCCGCCCGGCCGGGGACCTGGGTGCGCATGGCGCCTGAGGTGAAGCACAGCCTGGTTGCCCGGACTCCCATGCAGATGGCGCTCTACCTGCTCCCGCGCTAGCGAGCCAGCACCAGCCAGCGATCGAGACACCGGCGCCGGGCTCGATGCTCAAACGATGTTGTATATGCTATTGCCGATCCGATCCGGCGATACCGGGTCGGCGAAGTGGAGTACATCGATGGCCGTCCAGTCGCCAGCGTTCAGGCGAGCGCCTTGAAGGCCGGTGGGCGCCAGGCTGGCGCCAAGCGGCGGCCCGCAGACGGCTCTCGGCGCTCAGGCACCGAAACCAGCGGGTGCCGGACTCGACTGTTCGACGCCGACCGCACTGACCATCATCTGAGCTTCGAGGACGCGCTCGCCCACAAGCAGACCGAGCGCCAGCTGCTCTGGATTGACGTTACCTCGCCGATGGATCCAAAAGCGGCGGCGGCCCTTGTCGAGCGCCTCGACCTGAAGCCCGCGACGCAAGAAGCTCTGGTGGAGGGCCTTGCCGTTTCGACCATTGCTCTCCACGGGACGTATTTCACGCTCGCCCTCGCAACGATCGCCGGCCAGCACAACCGCGAGGAGGCCCGATGGCTAACGATCATCGCCGGCCGGAATGTGATCGTGACGGTCCACGCAGAGCCCATCGACTTCCTCGACAAACTCGACGATCGGATTGAGGCGGACACCCTGGTCGGGCTCATCGACTCAGGATCGTTCGTGGCCGCGCTGCTCGATGAGGTTGTCACCGGCTACTTCGCCGCCGTCGACGCTATCGAGGATTCAATCGATAGCCTGGACTCAAAGTCGCTGCGACCGGATGTCCGGGACGATCTACTGCTCGAGCTGATCGCCCTGCGTCAGAGGATCGCCCGGCTTCGCCGGATCGTGTCGTCTCACCGGGAGCTATTCGCCGCGCTCGGTCGGCCGGACTTCGCGGCAATTGCGGGAGGCGAGGCGGCCGAGCCGTATCGCACCGTGGCGGAGCGCTACGAGCGGGCGGTCGAGGCGGTGAAGAGCGGCCGGGAGCTGCTACTCGGGTCCTTCGACGTGTATATGACGCGGACGACGCAGCGCACCAACGAGATCGTCAAGACCCTGACCATAGTTTCCATCGTGCTGCTGCCGGCCGGCGTCATCGCGGCCCTCATGGGCATGAACCCGAAACCGCCCTACTCCAAGGAAGATCCGCTCACGTTCTGGCTGGTAATACTCCTGGTCGTGGGCGTCGCCGTCGCGACCCTGGTAATCCTTCGCGTCCGCCGCTGGCTTTAGGCGCCGGCGGGCCCAGCGGCGCCGCTCCGGTAGACTCACTCGCAATGAACGGGGTCATCGCGTTGGTTGGTTCTGGCGAGTTCACCGCGGCGATGGTCGAGGTGGACCGAGGTCTGCTGGCCGCCACCGGCCGCGACCGGCCGCGCGTGGCAATCGTGCCGACAGCCTCGTGGCCGGACGGGGAGACGGTCTTTATGCGCTGGGCCGCCCAGGGCGAGGTGCATTTCGCCGCCCTCGGGGCATCGCCGGTGCCGGTCCTCATCCGGGAAAGGGCAGCGGCAGACGACCCAGTGGCCGTCGCGGGCATCTCCGACGCGGACCTCGTCTATCTCTCCGGCGGTAAGCC
>JAYVMQ010000089.1:0-3257 GCA_043758855.1 Chloroflexota bacterium | reverse complement strand
TCCTGGGAGAGCCTGATCAAGGCCATGCGAGCCTCGGGCTCGAGCGGCTGCCGGCTGAGGGTGGCAACGGCGAAGGCGACGGCCAGCCGCACTTCCGCTGTGGGATGCAGAGAGAACGGGAAGACGAAACTGAGCGTGCGCGGGTCGTCGATGTGCCCAAGAGCCGCCACGATGGAAGCCGTTGGTGCGTCCGCCTTCTCGACCGCCAGGGCGGCCAGCAGGGCCTCAATGATCGCAGTCCGCATGCTGGACTCGACGCATGCCAGCCGGCCCAGGATATCCGCGCCGAGCGTCCGCCCTACGTCGGGTTGGCCCGCGAGAAGCTTCGTGGACGCCTCCAAAACATCGTCGGGGCACTCGGTGAGGAGGCCCCCGATCAAATCCCAGCGGCAGTCTTCGTCGTAGGTTCCAAGGGCGGCGTCAATGCGGACGTCGAGTTGCCGCATGGATCACCTCGTTATGTGACGGACGGCGTCACGGCCGCGAGCGTTCGATTGCGGGGCTGAAACCAAAGACGCGGTTCGGTCCGGCTTCCCCGTCGGCCGGGCATCGCAATCGCAAGGTAGCGCTTTGAGCGGCGGCATCGTGGTGCGGTCGCACGTGGGGGAACGGCGTCCCGTCCCGTGGCCCGAATATTCGTGGGAAGGGTTGGACCCCACACGCCCCCATCTCAAAGGTACTCAGCCGGTTCTCGCGCTGCCGTAACAGCACCGTCGGAGCTGACGGAGTAGTGGAACCGCCAGCGCAGCTGCAGCGGCGCACCTTCCTCAGCCTCGCAGCGGTGGTCGAGCGGGCGTTCTAACCGTGGCCAGCAACAGGACGACAGCGGCTGTGGCACAGGCTGAGCCGAACCAGAACGGCGCCGGCGGCGCGATCAGGCTCCACAGCAAACCGGCAATCACGGAGGCCGGCAGGATCATCAGGCCCTGGACAGCGTTGAGGATGCCGAAGGCAGTCGCGCGCAATTCCGTCGGGGCCAGGTCCGCCACCATGGCTTTGCCGACTCCCTCGCTCAGGGCATAGTAGATGCCGTAGGCGATCCAGAGCGGGACCACCCAGACGGCCGAGGTGACAAGGGCGAAGCCGGCATAGCTCGCGGCGTAGATCAGCCAGGCGGCCGCGATCAGGCCGCGCCGTCCGATTCGATCGGAGAGCGCCCCGACCGGCCAGGCCACGATCGCGTTGGTGGCGTTGAAGGCGACGATGGTCAGCAGCAGCGCGAGGAGCGTCAGGCCAAGGTTCTGCGAGCGCAGCGCCAGGAACGCGTCGCTCGAGTTGCCCAGCGTGAAGAGGCCGCTGGCGAGCACGAAGAGCCAGAACTGGCGGGGGAACTGGCGCCACTCGGCCACGCCGCCGACGATGCGTCGGGCCAGGCCGGCCGGATGAAGCGGCACGGTCGTCGGGGCCGACGTCACGGCCGTTGAGACGGGGGCTGACATCGCGGCCGTCGGGGCGGGGGCTGACATCGCGGCCGTCGGGGCGGGGGCCGGAGCCTTCCGCACGTCCCGAACTCCCACGAAGATCGTGACGATCGCCAGAACTCCGGGGACGAGCGCCAACAGCACCAGGATCCGGAACGCGTCACCGGTTAGCAGGCTCGAGTTGCCCTCTACAGCCCAGATGACGGCCGCGGCGATGAGCACGCCCGCGAAGGCGCCGGTTGTGTCCATCGCTCGGTGCAGTCCGTAGGCCGCCCCGCGGTACTCGGGAGCAGTGGAGTCGGCGATCAACGCGTCGCGGGGCGAGGTGCGGATGCCCTTCCCAAACCGGTCGCCGACGCGGCCCAGCAGGACCACCGGCCAGGCCACGGCCAGCAGATACAGCAGCTTGGCGACAACCGACGTGCTGTAGCCGATGCCCACCAGCAGCCGCCGCCGCGACAGCCGGTCCGAGAGGGCGCCGCTGATCAGTTTCAGCACGGAAGCCGTGCTCTCGGCCACGCCCTCGATCAGGCCGATGATTGCGGCCGGGGCCAGCAGGACGTTGGCCAGGTAGAGCGGGATCACGTACACGAGCATCTCGCTGGAGATGTCCGTGAAGAGGCTGACCAGGCCCAGGGCAACCACGTTACGACTGATGCCGCGCGTCAGGGCACGCCGCCAGCGGGGGCCGGACTTCGGTGGAGTGGAGGTCGGGACGTGGTCCGAAGGGCTCATCTGGAAACGAGTCTAGCGGCGAGCGCGCCTCTGAGCAGGGGCGCCGCGCCAGGGCGCGAAGATCAGGCTGTGACGTACAGTTGGCGAGCTATGGCACGCATCGAAATCGTGGACGTCACCGACGAAGCCCGCTTCGGGCTGGTTCCACCATGCGCGGACCTTGCATTCGACCACCGAACCTGCGATTACTGGGAGGACGCCGACCGCGGCTCGAAGGCCCATCGAGCTGGCTGGCTTCCAGCTGGCTCGAATCCGCCGGCCAACGCGGCTGCCACCGGTTCAGCCGGCAATTCGGTCTCGATCAACCCGTTCGCCCCGCCGCCCAAGGCCGAGTCGAATCCGTTCGCCCCGCCGCCCAAGGTCGGCGCCAACCCCTTCGCTGCGGCGGGGTCGGCTCGGCCGCGAAACCCGTTCCTCGACGAGCCGGCCGGCCCTCCGACCGACAACCCGTTCACGCCCCAGCGCCCTTCTCGGCCCACGATCGCCGCCGAGGCTCCCCGTAAGTTGCAGCTCCTGGGTCGGGGCCTGGGCATCTTCGGCAGCTACGCCAAGCTGCTGCTCGCCGACGACGAGGCCGTGGCCTACTGCCAGTTCGGGCCGCTGTCCGCGTACCCGCGAGCGCTCCGTCTGCGCGACCTCTACCGGCAGCTGCCCCAGGCACCGCTGCCGGCCGTTATCACCTGCATCGCCACTTCCGCCGGCGTTCGCCGCCGGGGCTACGCCTTGCGCCTCGTGCAGGAGGTCTGCCGCGACCTTTCCGGACGTGGCTTCGCCGCGGTGGAGACCTACCCGGAGGCAGGAGCCGACGAGGACGCCACGCCTGCCGCCGGGTCCGAGTTCTGGCTCCGGGCCGGCTTCAGCCTGGCGGTCGAGGACGACCGGTATCCAGTTATGCGTCTGGAGTTGTGAGTTGAGCTTCGTGCGCGGCGTCGCTGCCCTGGCCGTGGCGGCCATCGTGCTGGCCGGTTGTGCCGGGGCCGCAGCCTCGCCCACGCCAACCTACACGGCCGTGCCCATCGGACCAACGGCCTGGCCCAGCGGCACGACTGGCCAGTACGGGCTCCGCATCGATCCAAGCTTGCTCGGCAAGCTGCCCGCGCA
>JAYVMQ010000088.1:0-3113 GCA_043758855.1 Chloroflexota bacterium | reverse complement strand
CTCGTACCGAAGCCCTGAGGGAACGTTAGCGTGATCGAGCTTTCATTCACGACGCCGGTAAATGCCGAGTTCTGATGTTGAAGATTGGTCGGCTCGCCGACGGCCGTGTAGACCTCGGTGAGGGACCCCGAGAGATCGCTCGCAGTCCGCGTCCACTGAATGAAGACGGCTCCATTCGTCGCGAGTGCGAGGTAGCCAGCCAGGCCCTGCTCGGCCGGATTGGGGATCGATGGCGCCGATGACGTCAGCTCAGTCGATGGCGTTGCCAGAGGAACCGAAGCGAGGGTGGAACCTGCCGCGGGACCGCCCGGGGTTGCCTGGCCACACCCGACGACGAGTAAGGACGCCGCCAGCATCACCGTCGCGAATCGGATCACTACATCCCCCTCACGGGTCCCACGATCGGCCACGTAGGGCCCGCACCACGGGCCGCTTGGACCGCAATCTCTCTGAACGATACCTCCGCACCGCGCCGCGGGTGACACCGGCGTGAGAATACGCGGGCGTGGACCTTTTGGAGACCGTGAAACAGGTCTGGGACGCAGTCAACGGCAACTTGGGCGCGGCGACGATGGTACTGGCGAGTGCGACGGTGGCCCTCGCCTGGGGGGGGCGCGGCAGAGTCGCCTCGAGAGCGGGCGTGAGCGTCGCCGCGCCGCCTTCCGGGCAGCCCTGGTCGAGGCGCTCGACAACTGTCGATGGCAGGCGGACGACCCGGCCACGGGCATGGAAGGCGCGCGGAGGGTGAGGGCGCATCAGCCCGCGTTTGAGGCGACTAGTCGACTCCTGGCAGAGGTGGATCTGCCCGCTCAGCTACTCGTGCGCTTGGTCTGGCTCATCGGCATCGCTCAGGAACAGGTCGTCACCGAATATCCGTGCCGCAGCACTTAGGTGGACCATCGTGTAGCGTTGCCGGATCAGTGACGGCACGGTTGAGTCCCCCGGGCACCCTCGCAATGTGATACCAGGGGGGCACGGCGACTTACGTGGGAGGGTTCCCCAGTGGACTGGACGGGTGTCGCAGTGAGCGCGGTCAGCGCAGCCGTGGCGGGCAGCCTCGGCTATGGGCTGCGCGGTCGCCGCGAGGGACATGATCGACTGCGGCAGTTCAAGGTCCTGCAGCTTGACCAGACGCTTGAGTACCTCTTGGCGTGCACGCAGGCGGCGTTGACCGTGCTCGCTCTCGACCCTTCAGAGGAACCGTTCGACAAGCTCAGAGCTGCGCGAGGCCTGCCATGGCGAAGCCCGATGGCGCTGCCATCCGCTGGAGGCTGGGTGGAGTTGCTCGAACTGGCTGGGCGCTATGCGAACATGTCACGAGACGAGCTTCTGGCCCTGTCGGATGAAGAGCGCCGGACCGCAAGTGAGCGCCTCGTGTTGTTGAAGGTCGTCACTATGCACGAGGCGGCACAGCGGCGAACCGACGTCCTCGCATAGCCACGGCAATCGGACC
The DNA here is from genome assembly GCA_043758855.1 of Chloroflexota bacterium. Lineage (GTDB taxonomy): Bacteria > Chloroflexota > Limnocylindria > Limnocylindrales > CSP1-4 > Fen-1039. The sequence goes on along the minus strand of JAYVMQ010000088.1, from coordinate 1,660 downwards.
ACGCCACGCGTCAACAGCCACATCCAGCCGTACGTCTGGCGGTCGACGGGAACATACGAGCCAACAGACGACTGCGATACCACGAAGCGGCGCTCACATGACTCGACTGTGGGCGAGAAACACAACCTGCGGCTAGTCAGCGATACCCTCGGAAGGTGACTCGACGAAAGCGCGCGCACCACTACATTCCTGAGTTTCACCTCGCCCAGTTCATCGGGTACCCGGGTCGCCGTGAATTCGGCGTGTTTGACAAGAAATGGGGCAAGTTCGCCCGGCGTCCCGTTGCGACCAGCGCCGTGTACCTCGACTACTACGCGGTCCCCGGAGCAACACCCGACGAACGCCTTCGCGTGGAGGATGAGTTCGCCCGGCTCGAGAACCAGGTCGCGCCGCTGATTGTCGAGCTCGCCAATCTCCCGGTCGGCGCCATGGTCGGGCTTGATGGAAGCGACCGTCAGGCCCTGGCCGAGTACGCGGCAACCCTGCACGTTCGCGTCCCAGCATGGCGGGACCAAGCAATGGCGCGCGCTGTTGACTTGACGACAGACCTCGGCGCGCTGGGCCTGGATGATCCGCAGCGGTTCTTGGCCCGCGCCCGCGCCGGGGGGATAGCCGGAACCGACGACGATTTGGAGCGCCAGCGGGCCACGTTTGCGGCGGACATCCAAACCGGTCGTCGGGCCATCAAAGTCTCGAACGCGGCCTCCCTAGTGGCCCTGACGCCCGCCGTCGGCAAGGGCGCGCCGCTGCTCGTCGAGCGTCACTGGGAACTCTTGAGGATGGATGAATGGCCGGGATTGGTGCTTGGCGACCAGCCCGTCTCCCTCTTCTCGGCCGGCCGGCTTGCACCGTCCATCGGCTTCGGAACCGCCGGCGTCCAGGTGATGATGCCGCTGTCGCCCAAGGTGCTGCTCGTTGTCGACGACAGACCACGCGAGGCGCTGCTACGCGTCGTTAGCGCGAGGTACCCATCGATACGCGAGCCGTGGTGGGCCGTTGCAAACAAGGTGGCCTGGCTCACTTCGCAGCGGTATGTGTTCGCGCAGAACGTAGGCCACCTAGAAGCAACCGAGGCGTTGATTCCGGAGGAGTTCCGTCGTCGCGATCTGCGGGAGCTCGACCCGGACGAGGAAGCAGCAATGAGGCAACGTGATCGGCAACAACGGGTTGAGTGGCGCCGGCAAGGGCTCCTGTGACTAGACCGCTATGAGCGGTCCCCCGCCCGCTCCGCCGTACTTGACCGGAAATGCGCTCCGGATCTCGGCAGCGCCGGTTCCGCACGGCAACTGAGTGCGCTACCATCAGGTGCTCCCGAGCGGGAGTAACTCAGTTGGCAGAGTGTCTGCTTCCCAAGCAGAATGTCGCCGGTTCGAATCCGGTCTCCCGCTCCATCCTTCGCTTGTGGTCTCACGAAGACCCGCTCACTGCGTCCTGATGTCCTGAATCGGCAGGCCGGCTGCGTGCTGCGTCAGGACCGGGGCCGCGCTGACCGGCCTCGTCAGGTTGCACAGCCAGGGACGAAGGGCCTGTTCTCTGCCCCGAACGTCCGGGGCGCATACTTGGCCGATGCGGATCCTCGTCGTCGGCGCGAGCGGCTACATCGGAGGTCGGCTCGTGCCGCTGCTCGCCGCGCGCGGCGGCCATGACCTGGTCCTGACGA
>JAYVMQ010000087.1:0-4867 GCA_043758855.1 Chloroflexota bacterium | reverse complement strand
AATCGCGACCGTTTCGGACCGCCCGCCCGTCACGTGATATCACCCACCTCGATTGTTGACGGGAGCCCGCGGCGGGCTCCCGTCGGTTGCCCGTCCCGTCACCGGGTTGGGAATTCGCGAGCTACTTGCTCTGGAGCTTGAACGTCGCCGAACCCACGCTTCCCAAGTACCTGCTCGTGTCGGCACCGGCAGGTGTGTAGGTTGCGGTTAGGGGGTAGGTGCCGTTCTTCTGAGCGAGGACGAGGGTCGTCCCAGCAACGCCACTCGCGTTGGTCGTCGCCGACACGGTCTGGCTGCCGAGCTTGAAGACGATCGTCTTGCCGGCCAATGGCTTGGCCGTCGCATCGAGGAGCGTAGCGCTCAAGCTGACGGTGTGGTTGGGCAGTCCGAAGAGGGCGCCCGTATAGGTCGTGCTGGTGGCCTTCCGCGTGACGGAGAAGGCCGCGCTGCTCGGCGTCGCCGCGGCATACATGCTGTCGCCAGCAAAACTCGCGGTCGCCGTGTAGGAACCAGCGGTCAGCTCGGTCACGTTCGACGTGGCGGCGATGCCGCTCGAGTTGGTCACGGCTGAGCCTTCCGACTCAGCGCCGACGATGAACCCGATCGCGCGTCCCGAGACGTTCTGCCCGAACTCGTCGACGAGTGAGGCACTGAAGTTGGCCGACGTATCGAATGTGCCGCCGGAAGAACCGAGATAGCCCAGGGTGACGTTGCGCATCCGGACAACGACCGAGCGAGACGCCGAGCTGCAGGCCCCCCACTGGTCACAGGCCGTGAACGTGGCGGTGTATGTGCCCGGGATCGCATAGGCGTGGGTGACCGACGGGCCGCCGGTTGCGCTCGGCGAGCCGTCGCCGAACGTCCACTGATAGGTGAGGGTCGATTGGTCGTTGGCTCCCGGGTCGGTGGCGCTGCCGTTGAAGGCAACGGGTCGACCCCAGGCGTCGGTCGTGTTGGGCCCAGCGCTGACGGCCGGCCCGACGTTGGTGACAGCAACCGAGAATGACTGCGCCGCATGGTTGCCGGTGACGTCGGTCACGGTCAGCTGGCCGCTGTAGGTGCCCGGACCCTGGAACGTGTGGACGGGCTGTACGCCGAACGCGATACCGCCGTCCGAGAAGTTCCAGACGTAGACCAGGCCGACGGGGCAGATCGATGTCGTGCCCGAGCCGTCGAACTGGATCGGGCTGCCCTCGAGCCCGCTATACGGACCGCCGGCAACAGTATTGGGCGGCACGTTGTTGGCGAGGATCGGGCCGAGGTCGACCTGGTTGGATGGCGCGGTGAGGTGCATCGTCACCGGTGAGCTTGGGCCAAAGGTACCAAGGCTGACCGAGCCACCCAGGCTGATGATGATCGTAATCTCGATGTCGACTGAGACATTCGTGGACGCGACCAGTGTCGGGTTCGATTGGCTCGAGGCGAGGTCGTAGAGGGCGTTGGCGCCGACGGGCGCCGAACACGAGACCGCGAAGCCGTCCGAGACCACCGATGGCGTGGGCCCATTGAACGTGAGCGGGTCGGGGCCCTTGATGGTTGATCCCGACACGGTCACCGTCCGCACCGTTGCAACGCCGTCGGGCGTGATATTGATCGTCGTCTTCACCGGCATGGTGATACTTGCGCCCACCAGGCCGAACAGATCGCCACTGAAGATCGGGATCGTGTCCGTCGTCTGGCAGTCGTAGGTGCCATCACCGTTGAGCTTGAGCGTGCAGGTGCCGTTCCCCGACGTCGAGAAATTGAACGTGGAGACATTGCGGACCGAGACGTCGGTCGGGAACGTGCTGTTGAAGTAGATGCCGTAGTCGCCCGCGGCATGGTAGGTGACGGCGAGCGGGCCGGACTGGCCGGTCAGGGTGTCGACGAGATCAAGCGTCTGGCCCTGCCGCAACAGCGACGGCGAGTACTGGTAGTCCACTCTCGCCGACGGGTTCCATTGCGCGACGGCCGACAGTGTGACCCGGGCCCCGAGACCCACGTTGTCGCCACCGAAGAGCGCGTCAGGTGCACAGGCGTCGCAGATCACCCCGACCGGCCCGACACTCTGGACGGTCGCCGTGCCCGCGAAGGCGAGTGTCGTCGACGCGGTCGATGCCGCCACCGGTGCCGCCATGAGGGTAAGCGACATCGCGACGGCCGTGATGAGGCTCAGCAGACGTTTGCGCATGGTGATTCCTCCTATCTCTGTGGTTGGTTTGAGGTCTTGCATTTCACAGGCCGCATGCCCGTTGGCCGGCAGAACCGAGGCTTGCCCGGGCACCCCTTTCCCGCTGCGTCGCCGCCGGACAGATTGCTCTGGACTCTGCCCGTCGGTGCGGCCGACACGCCGCGGTGACATCCGAGACCGGGGCTGCGATCGCGTCCCCACGGCACCACCCAGCCCGACGGTGCCAAGCGCGGCGTGAGCCGGAAGGCTGGCGGCGATTCAGTCCCGATGGACACCACCGTAGTCCTCGACCACGACGGGTAATGCGCCGGCCCGACACCTTCGCAGTCGGCGGACCGACACCCGGTGCGACGACCGCGCGGGCGCCCCTCGTCCCTCGATCAATCGCCTGACCATCACGGATGGGTGGGAGAGCACGGCGAGCACGATCCACCCATAGTGCGGGGTCGATGGTCGCCCGACACGGCTGTCACGACTCGCCGGTTCAGGCGCGACCGGCGGTGATCCCGGCGAGACACACGAAACGCGCCACCTCTGAGCCAGAGGCGTCCTTGCTTGCGGCGCCGACCACTGTCCAGCGCCGACACCCGTGCGATCGCTATTGTTGGTGTCGCAAGACGCGTGTTCGGGAGAGTTCGTGAGCGACATCGTCCTCGGCGCAGCGCTTGCCCTCGTCGGAGAGCGGCAGCCTACCGAACGGTGCTGGCCTGCGGTTCTCCAGCGACCCCGGGACGCTCGGCCAGAACGAGCGCGCGGCGGCCGTCATCTGGCAGTGGCAGGCGGTCCGCTCGTACACGTTCGTGTGGCCAGCCACCTATGCCACCGGCACGATCGCCTTCGTTCCCCTCGGCCGATGACCGAGCGCACCATCCCGGCCGCGCTGGTGACTCGACGACGGCTTCGTTCGCTGGCCATCGTCGCCGCGCTCGTCGCCGTCGTGGGAGTCCGCTGGGCGATCGTCGTCGGAGCCGGTGCACCCGCCCTCGCGACCGGGGTCGGGTTCGGCGCCCTGCTCCTCGCGATCGCGGTCACGGGTGGAGCTCCCATCCGGCTCTCGGCGACGGCGATGGCGGCCCTCGGATCCGTGGGCCTCGGGATGCTCGGAGGACTGATTTTGGTCAGCCTCGCCCTGACCGCGACACTCGTCACGGGTTCTGTGCCGCCGTTCGCCCCAGCGTCGGCGTTCCTCCCGTGGGCAGGCGTGACCGTCCTCGTCGCCTTCGCGGAGGAGCTCGTCCTCCGCGGCGCGCTGTTCGAGTCCCTGACCGAGGAGTTCGGCGACATCGCCGCCGTAGCCGTGACGAGCGCCATCTTCGCACTCATCCACGTCCCGCTGTACGGCTGGCACGTAGTGCCGCTCGACGTCGGCGTCGGGCTGTGGCTCGGGGGTCTCCGGCTCGTCAGCGGCGGCGTCGCCGCCCCGGCGATCGCGCACGCGGTCGCGGATCTTGCGACGTGGTGGCTCTGAGATGGGCTCGCGGATGGATCGTCGCCGTCGTCTCGGCCTGCTCAGCCTCGGTCTCGGCCTGGCGCTGAGCCTCGTCGCCCGAAGCGCGACACCGATCGTGAGTCCACCTCTCTACGACGGGGTCATCGTCGTGGAGCCGTATCGCTACCTCGTCCCGCCGCCAGGAGGGCGTGGCGCCCCGCTGTCCGCAGCAGCGACCGATTTGCTCGAGCATGGCGCGAGCCCTCTGACGGCGATCGCGACCGGGGAGCAGCCACCACAGGCGCAGATCTTTGCCGTACCCGGCGCGCTCACGCTGCCCGCTGGGACCACCTCGATCAAGCTCTCGATCGTACCGATTGGGGCGGAGGGCCAACTGGCCGACGGTCACATCGTCGGGAACGTCTACCGGATCCTCGTGACGAACCAGGACGGCGTCCCGATCACGGCCCGGGCGGCCGACAAGGTGACCGTCGTCCTGCGCGGACCGGGCTCCCTCGCCGCGGCGACGATAGAGCGCTTCACGCCAGCTGGCGGCTGGCAGTCGCTTCCAACCAATGATGCCGGCTTCGGCTCGACATTCCTCGCTGTCGTCACCGAGTTCGGGGACTTCGCCCTCGTCGTCGCCGGACCGGGACCAACGGCGCCCGCTTCCGCGGCGGGTAACGACGTATCGAGCGGGCCGCAGCCGTCCATCGTCGCGACTTCGGACGGGTCGCCCGGCACGGGCGCGGTCGCCTCCGCCCAGCCGGCGGCTCCGGTGGGCTCAACGGGTGGGCCCGAGATCGAGCTGGTCGTCGTCGCTGTCGTCGTCGTCGGTCTCGGAGGCCTCCTCGCGTGGCGTGCGCGCCGAGCTCGACGATCCGCCCGCTATCGCGGAGCGCACCGGCGGGACCCACGACGCTGACGACGCCCGAGTCCCACCGCTGGCGCGGTGGGACTCCAAGGCTCGACGCGGACCACGCCGAGCAGGATGTCCGAGACTTGGCCGCACACGACGTTGCCATCGTATTGGGGTCGGGCGGCCCCGCCGACCGGCCGAGCTTCCCTCGGTGCCGCCGGCGAACCACACGGCTCCGCTCGGCGAGCGGAGGACGATCCCGGCCACGGTCGGGCCAGCTTGAGCCGCTGCCTCGAGGGCTTGCTACCCCCATAGCTCCGCATGCCGGCACAGCGCCGCGATAGACTCGGGCTCCGACAGGGGAGTGAACCATCGTGAAGTCGCTGTCGCCATCGAGCCGACTGGTCCT
>JAYVMQ010000086.1:0-7805 GCA_043758855.1 Chloroflexota bacterium | reverse complement strand
TGCTGACCGCTACGGTCCGGAGGTGGCCAAGACCTACCGCGTCGTCGGGGAGCCGACGACCGTCGAGGACGCGGCCACGCTCGCCCATGACGATCCGTTTCAGTTCCAGGCGTGGGCGCTCGGCCTCGTCGGGGCCCGGCCGGCCGGCGAGACGAAGAAGGGCGGCGACAAGGGCATCGACGGCCGCCTGTACTTCCACGACTCGCCCGACGCCAAGACGAAGCAGATCGTCCTCTCGGTCAAGGCCGGCCATCTCGTCCCGATGTACCTTCGGGACCTACGCGGCGTGATCGACCGCGAGGAAGCCGACATCGGCGTCCTTATCTCGTTCGAGGAGCCGACCTCGGGGATGCGAGCGGAGGCGGCCAGCGCGGGCTTCTACGTCTCGCCCTGGGGCAAGCATCCGCGGCTGCAACTGCGCACCGTGGGCCAGCTCCTCGATGGCGGGGGGATCGACTACCCACACGTGACCGGTGCGAACGTCACCCACCGGCGGGCCTCCCGGGCGCGCCCGGACCAGCCCGAGAGCCTCGAGCTGTTCGCGCCCGACGCCCGCGCCGCCGAGTCGGCGGAGGACTACGGCTCGAACTGAACCCTACCCGCAGAGGACATGTCGCGATGCTCCGGCGCTATCTGGGGGTCGATCTCGCCTGGTCGGCCCGGCGGGTTCAGACCCACACGATGGGTACGTCGTGTCGGTTTCGTCTCATTGAGGTGAATTCTGCCAGCCGACCCGTCTCCCGAGCGACTACCCTCATGTGACACAAGGAGGGACGGTGCTCACGGATTCGGCGCTGGAGCGCACGTTCGACGCTGCGATGCTCGACATTTACCAGGGTGCGGCACGCCTGGGCTACCGGCCGACGCGCTTCCTCGAGATGGTCCAGGTATACGGCGGCGTCGAGACTGCGCACCGGCTCCTGGCCACGGACAAGGTCCAGGACGGGCTGGGCGAGCTCTTCCTGCTCGGGCGGCTCGACCTGACGGTCGAGCACCGTGTCCTCTGGCCTGAGTTCGCGCCGCTGTTCTCCGATCGTGGGCGCGCCGTTGCGAGGGCTCGGCTCGGGATCGGGAGCGGTGAGGAAGCATCTCGGTGAGGCAGGCGCTGATGCACGGGGGTTGGAAGTGAAGCTGCAAGGCCAGAACGCCGAGACCTACGCGGCGGCTGATCGGTTCGTCGACGCAGCACTCCGCCATGACGACTCCCTATTCACGCCGGGTGTCGCAATCTGGGCCGAGGCGAACCTCGATGATCTCCATGCCCGGTTCGTGGCGAAGCCAGACGAGTCGAGCGACGCGTTCCTGGTGAAGTTCCAGCGGCAGCTTGGCGGCGCTCCAGACGCCACCATCCAGCTTGCGGCTGAGGCGCTCTACGTCCACTTCCTCATCGCCTTCATGAGCGCTGCGGCCAAGCGCGCAGTCATCGAACCGGTCCTCGGCTGGATGCATGAGCCGGTGACGATCCCGACCGATCTCAACGCCGCTCTCGATCACGGCATCGCTGCCCCAGGGACCGCGTTCCACACGCGCCGCCCGTTCCAACTCGGGTTCGTCATCGAGTTCGCCAGGGCATGGAAGGCGCTGCCCCCAGATCGTCGAGACGCCGCCCTCCGCGATGCCTGGGCCTTCAAGGACGTCCTCTTTGCGGTGCCAATGCCGAAGGGCAGCTTCACCCAACGCGAAGCCCTCCTCCATCTGGTTCACCCCGATACCTTCGAGTCGATCGTGTCGCGCGGCCACAAGGAGCTGATCGCGACGGCGTTCGGGCGGCCGCCGGCGACCGATGATCGCGATGTCGACCGCCGGCTCGCCGCTGTGCGGGCGCAGCTTGAGACGGAGTACGGTCAACCGATCGACTGGTACGAGGACGAGATCGAGAAGCGATGGCGTCCTGGATCCATCGATGACCAGTCGCCGAAGCCCGCGTCACACCGGGCGTGGATCTTCCAGTCGAGTCCGGACCAATACGATCTGGCCGGAGCGCTCGAGTCGCTCGCGGAGTTCTACTGGCTCGTTCGGCGATACGAGAAGGAGATCCACCTCGGGGACCGGGTGTATCTCTGGGAGGCCGGATCGGACGCCGGGGTGGCAGCGATCGCCGAGGTTGCCAGCGAGCCCGCGGAGGTCGAGGACTCGGATGCCGACCAGGGCTTCTGGCGCGACCCAACGGCATTCGTGGGTCCGCGCCGAAGAGTCCGACTGAAGATCACCAAGGTCGTTGACCCGCGCCTATCCCGAGCCGAGGCTCAGGCGAATCCCGCGCTAGCGAAGCTGCCGAACCTTCTCTTCGCGCAGGGGACCAACTTCCCGCTGACGCCAGAGCAGGATCAAGAGCTCCAGCGGGTCATTGCCGGCCTGGCTCACGAGCCCAGCGCGCTGACGTTCGAAGCCCTCCAGCAGGAGACGGGCTGGGACGCCGACCGCCTGCGCGAGCTGGCCGACGCGATCATCCTCGGGCGTCGGCAGGTGGTGATCGCCGGCCCGCCCGGCACTGGCAAGACCTGGGTCGCGAGCCTCGTCGCCAGGTACGTCACGGGCGACCAGCCGGGCAGGGTTCGGCTCGTCCAGTTCCACCCGAGCTACAGCTATGAGCAGTTCATCGAAGGCTTGCGACCACAGGTAGCGGAGAACGGGGCAATCGAGTTTGCGCGGGTCGACGGGATCGTTCTCAACGTCGTGAAGACGATGGCGCACCCGGACGACCTCACCATCATCGTGATCGACGAGATGAACCGCGCCAACCTCTCGAAGGTCTTCGGCGAGCTCATGTATCTGTTCGAGTACCGCGACCGACCGATCGATCTGCAGTTCTCGCCGGCCTTCACGATGCCGTCGGGCCTCCGGTTCCTCGGTTCGATGAACACCGCGGACCGGAGCATCCGGAGCATCGACGTCGCACTCCGCCGCCGGTTCGATGTGTTCGAGTGCCTGCCCGACCGCAAGGTCCTCGAGAGCTACTTTGCGTCCCGGACGAACACGGTGCCCGATCTCTATGCCGGCTTCGAGGCGCTCAACGCCGCGTTAAGCGGGCACCTCGATAAGCACCACACGATCGGCCACACGTTCTTCATGGCCGACCCGATGACGCCCGACGAGCTTAGGCGGATCTGGCGGCACCAGGTGGGTCCGCTCATCGACGACTACTTCTTCGACCGACCGAGCCTCGCGGACGAGTACAAACCCGAGAACTTCTGGCCCTCGCTTGCCTGATGCGCACCGAGACACTCACCGAGTCTCAACGCAAGGTTCTGACCCTCACGCCAAGTGAAGCCAGTGGGCTCTCGGCCGTCGGCACTCGCCTCGCGTCGCAGAAGGAGTGGTGGGGGGCGACCGATGGCGATGGCGACGCAGCGGAAGATCGGTCGATCGTCCGGGTCCAGGCGGTCGGACCTGAACTGTGGGCCGTCCGAGTCAGCGACGCGGTCGGGGTCATCGCCGTTGGCGATCTCCAGCTCGTGGTCGCGCCGAAGATCCCACCGGACCACCTCGTCCATCTTCTCGTTAGGTCCGGTGAGCTCCCGCGTCTCGACGAGGCCCCGGTCCATGCGGCGGTATCGCCGTCGTTGTGGGAGCTGGTGGCCCGGGCATTCGTCGAAGCGACCGAACACCTTCTCAGGCTCGGCCTCATCCGCGACTACCGCGAGGTGTCCGAAACGCTCGATGGCGCGAGCGGCCGGATTGACGTCCTCGGGACGACCCGCCACTACTACGCCGCCCGGCTCGTGCTCGACTGCGTCTTCGATGACTTCAGCTTCGACACGCCGCTCAATCGAGTTGTCCTCGCCGCGATCCGCGAGGTCGCTGAGAGCCCGCTTCTCCCGGCCCCGCTTCGTCTGCGATCCGTCCGCATCCTCGCGTGGCTCGACGGTGTCGGCGACCTGCAACCCTCGGACATCACGGTCGAAGTGGACCGACGAACGCGTCACTACGACGCACCGCTCCGCCTGGCACGGCACATCCTCCGCCATGTCGGGCGCCATCTCGCGACCGGTCCGAACGTCGCGTGGTCGTTCCTCATCCGCACACCCGAGATGGTCGAGCGGGGGCTCCTTGAAATCCTGGCGGATCGCCTCGGGCCGGCCCGGGTCCGGAAGGGGCACCTCCAGCTGGCCGGTTCGACCCTCACGTTCAACCCAGACCTCGTGTTCGACGGTGGCCGGGCCATCGGCGACGTGAAGTACAAGCTGTCCAGGGGTGAATGGGATCGGGCAGACCTCTACGAGGTCATCGCGTTCGCCGAGGCATATCGGTCCTCGCAGGGTCTGATCCTCCGGTTCCGTGAGCCAGGCGTTCCCGCGACCGCCAACCTTACGGTCGGCACCAAGACGATCCACGAGGTCACCTGGGCAGCCGACCCGTCCGTCGATCCGGTCGACGCCGCGAACGCCGTCGCCGAAGCAGTGGCGCATTGTCTGGGTGACGGGGCTCAGTTACTTTCGGCATGAGCGTGAGAGCCCCCGTCGCCGTTCATCAGGCTGTCACGACGCAGCGAACGCGAGGAGCGAGGGCGTTGGGAGGTTAGCGAGCGCGGTTCTCTTCATGACGCTCGTCGATCAGGCCCGCGTGCGGCTCGCCCGGCGCGCGCTGCTGGCGCCTTGACTCGAGCCAGACCGCCCCTGGCGCTGGCATAAACCAACACCATCTCGCCATCGTGTGGGCTGGCGAAGGTCGGCACCATCACAACGGAGCCGCGGGCAGGGGCGCTCAAGCGTTGCGGTCCGACCGCCGCTTGACAGCGACGGGAGCGGTGGTTCATCGTGCTCGCAGTGCCGGAGGCGGGAACGCTCAGACGGTGTCGCGACCGACCCCGACATCGAAGGAGGGATGGAGCATGGTCCGGCACGTGATTCGCCAGGTCGTCAAGACCGGCCACTACAAGGACTTCATGAGCGCCTGCAAGGCCCGGAACGACGCCGGCCTCAAGGTCGGCATTCCGGCCTACCGCGTCTACGCCTCGACATGGGGCACGTTCAACGAGGTGTTCACGGAGGCTGAGTACGAGAGCAGCGGTGACCTTGAATCGCGCTTCGCTGCCGCCGAAGACGACCCCGACTTTGGCGAGGCGCTTCTCGGCGTCGTCAGCCTCCTGGTCGATGGCGAGACCCGCGACAACCTCCTGACCGAGCGGAGTCTCGGCTAACGAGCACGCTCGGCCTGCAAGACGCAGCCGCCGCGCAATACATCGGCAGCGGCCTGACCACGACCCAATGGATCAACCCGGACGGAACGCTCAGCATCCAGATCGGCGGCCTGGCGCAATCGGGCTCCAGCCCACGATCAGGTCATGGTGTCGGACCGAAACGACCTGATTCTGGCGCGGGTGGATGATGGCCCGAGTGCCGCACAGATCAGGGACTCCGGCGGAGGGACCCTTTCGGCGCGGGCCACGGACGTGGCGTCTTCGGTGGCGCCACCAACTTGGCCATCGGTATCGTCACTATCACCGCGCGGACGGCGCGCCGCTGTTCCTGATGGCCGTCCACAACCGGCTCCACGTTATGCTCAGGCCGTTCGTCGGCGGTGGTGGCGCGCTCTTCGTTGGCTCCCGCGAATGCGGCGCGACGGCCCAGGGCTGCGACATCGCGGCCAAGGCCAAGTCGCGGACCAGTTATAGCTCGACCAGCCCGCGTTGCTGGCCTGCGTCGAAGCGCCCGGCTTCATGACAGCACGAGATCAACAAGGATCTGGGCCAGGACCGCAGGAATCAGCCACCAACCTCCTTCCCCTCCCGCTATCAGAAGCAGCGGGAGAGCCAGTAGCATGACCCGGATCCGGCTCTCTCGAGACGATCTGTGATGGACCTCGCCGACGATGAGCGCTGAGACGATCAAGGCCCAGATGAGGGTCAGCGGCCAGACCGTCAGGCGTGTCGCCAAGAGGGGGACCGCAAGTCCCGCGATCGCGAGTGCGACGGGTAAGACCCGGAGGCGGGGATCTCCTCGTCGTCCGAGACTATGAGTGCGTGAAGCCAAAGTAGTGGAGCAGATACATGCAGCCGCCCGTACCCCAGGTGTTGACCCCGCCGCTCAGCTGCCCGTTGCCGCCTCCGTAGACATTGTTCGCTTGGTAGTAGACGTCCGTTGTCCCACAGGTCGGGAGCGGGAACCAACTACTCGTCTCGAACTGCGCATTCGTGTACACCGTGGCCCAGGTGTGGTTGCTGTTGTAGTAGGAGCCGACATAGGGTGTGCCAACAGGATGCCAACCGTTGCCACTGAACCAGTTCCAGAACGAAGACCCCGAAAATGACGTCACGTACGTCCCGTCGTAGTACCAGTTGACGCGATCAGCGACCTCGCTGGTGATGATGCTGAGCGGATCGAGCCAGTAGGTTATGTACTGCCCGGTCCGATAGGAACTCGTCAGCGGCGAGATACTCGCTCCGCCCGACGGCGCAAGTGCGCTTGCGTTCGCCTCCGGTGCCGTGTTTCGCTGAGGAAAGGCATCGGTGGGCGTGCCAACGGCCACGAGTTGCTGGCCATGAGAGTTGATCGCGACCTCGACAACTCCCGCGTCGACTCCCGACGAGGGCGACGTCAGGGAGATCGAGAAGGCAATGCCTCCGTTCTGTGCCTCTCCGCGGAGCACATAATAGGTTGGCTGGCTCAGGGGCACCTGATCCGGGGTCATGAACCAGACACCATCGTCGACCACGAACGACGCTGGGTTGGCGATGGGCGTTATGTTGCCTTTGACAATGGGACCGGCGGCAGTCACCGGACCAGCCGCTACAGTTGAACCAAGGGCGATTGAACCAAGGGCGATCGCAATCGTCATGGCGGCAACCCATGGTCGCCTGTGCAGATCCATCGCACGGTCCCCTCGACAGCTTTTCGTAGCCTTTCACCTTCACCCGCGGGCGACCAGTAGGCAAGTGCCGGAAGACCTGTAGGCAAGTGCCGGAAGACCTGCCCGCGCGGGACTAGCCGATGGACCGGGCGTGGGGTCGGCAGTCAACCGGCGATGGCGAGGCGGCGTGTGATGTGCCGGGACACGATCCTGACGTTCACCCGTAAAGTGTCGGCCCTAGCCCTCTCGCCCCGACCACTGGCAATTTCGCCCCATTTCACGCCTCGGCCAAGCGGGGTGGCCCCGCAGCGGACGAGCTGACGCCGACGCCTCCAGTCGGCGTGACGCGACAATGCCCTCAACAGCTGCGGTGTGGGCGGTATGCTGTCCGACGCGATGCCTGGAGCCTACCTCGCGTTTGCCGTTCTCTTCGGGGCTGCGCCCCGGACGTTTCGTCGTGTCGGCTGGCGACCCCTGGCGATGGGGGCTTGCTCGAGCGCGGCCGTGCTGGCAGCCGGTGCTGCCGCCGGGCTGCACCTCTTTCCGTGGACCGACCTGCCCGTGACGATCTTCGCCCTCAGCGCGGGGACGCTCCTCGGGCGGGCGGTTCGGCCGCGACCGCTGCCCATGGCGGTCGTGCTGGCGGTCCTGAGCGGCCTAGACTCGATCCAGCTGCTCGCCGCCAGCGGCGCCCCAGGCGGCGGTTCGTCTGCCTCGTTCTACTACGGCATGCTCGTGATCAGCACGCCCTGGCACCGCACGGCGATCGGAGTGGCGGACCTGCTGCTGATCACCGCGATGTCGGAGCATTGGCAGCGGCGTGGGGCGCACTTCCCGCTGGCGCTTGCCGGTGGGCTACTGGGTCTCGCGCTGGCCGACGGCTTCGCGGCGCTCGTCTATCAGGGTGGCCTGCCGCTCGTCCCCTTCCTGTTCGCCGGGTGGCTCCTGGCAGAGGCGTGGCACGACATGCGCCCGTGGCTCCGCGCTCGGGTCGGGGATCCCGTGGACGGGCCCGC
>JAYVMQ010000085.1:0-7316 GCA_043758855.1 Chloroflexota bacterium | reverse complement strand
CGACATATCCAAGAATGCCGCTCAATCGACCGATCAGGTCGTCGGGCAGTACGCCGCGATGACGATCCTCGCCGGTCAGGAGATCGACACGCGGGCTCTCGAACAGACGCCGGGGCAGCAGGCCTTCGGCTTCGGAGCCGCACTCCAGCCCGGAGAGGTCGCGTTTGCGATCCCGGTCGATCCCTCCCAGGCCGTAGGCGGCGCGCTTGCGGCCGGCGCGAAGGTGACCGTCGTCGCGGTGCCGAACACGCTCAAGAACGGGGTTCAGGCTTCACCGGTTCCGACTTCCACCGTCCTCGGGAAGAACCTGACGATCCTGGCCCTCCGGACGCCGGACGGGCAGGCGTTCAGCCGGACCCAGTCCGGTTCTGGGATCGCCGCGGTGCCTCCGAAGCTCGGCAGCGTGGTCGTCGCGATTCCGGCGGACCGACTCTCGGACTTCGCAACGGCGGCGCTCAGCTCGACCTTCTACCTGGCGCTGTCTGTTCCGGGAGGCACTGCCTCCACGTCCTGATCCGGCCGATCGGTGCGAGCATTCGCGGAATCGATGTCAACGGCCGCGCGCGAAGGGGCGGGGTTGCAGGCGTCGTCGCAAAAGCGTCGAGTGCCCATCTGGACGGAGGCCGGTCCGCGGTCGAGTCGGGACGATGTCCGAAGTATCGGCCTTCTCCTCAACTCCCAGCTACACTCCACGCATGCCAGCCACGCTCTTCACGATCGGCTACCAGGGCGCAAAGCTCGAACAAGTTGTCGCTTCGCTGTCGGCCGCGGGCGTCTCACTGCTGGTTGACACCCGTGAAACACCTATGTCCCGCCGGGTTGAGTTCCGGCAACGGGCACTTGCATCTGCGCTCGACGACGCCGGAATCCGGTATCTGTCGGTTCGCGCCCTCGGCGCGCCGAAACCGCTCCGTGCGATGGCGGCCAATGATTGGGACGGCTTCTCCGCTGGATACCGCGAGCGCCTAGCCCTCGTTCGGGAAGAACTTGAGAGGCTTGTCCCGCTCGTCGCCAATGAGCGGGTTTGTTTGCTCTGTTTCGAGGCTGACCCCGAGGCTTGCCATCGTTCGCTGCTCGCCCATGAGATCGAGGGTTTGCTGGACATATCCGCTGTCCACCTTCGGCCGGGGCGGGCGAACCAGCCCGATGACGACGAAGGCCTGGTGATGCTTGGCCAGGTTCCCCACGACCAGATGTAGGTCGCGGGCGGGCAGCTCGACTTCGTAGCGTTGCCTGATCTTCTGCTCCCAATCGGCGCGATACGTGCGCGACCAACTCCTGTAGGACTCGCCAATTTCCCAATCCTGGATCTGCATTTCGTGTGAGGTGCACCGGTCGTCGCTACACCAGAAGCGATAGCTGAAGACCCACGGGATCTGCTCGAGTTCGCGCATCTCGGTTTCGACATCTTCGCCGAGACCGAGCCGCTGCTGTCGCAGGTAGGCTTTCTGGCGCTCGGTCCACACGGTCGCCTTCTGCACAACCAGGCTGTCGATCTGGCGTGGCCGGATCATGCCGAGGCTCGTCCCATCGACCGTTTGGGCCTCCCGGATTTCCTCGAGCGAGCTGGCTGGAGTGGGCAGGAGCGCCATGCGACGGCGCCAGCCGGCTGATCCGGCCGGAATCGGCTCGCCAATGAAGGCGATCGAATCCTGATCCACGCGAAGACTCTCAGGACGGTTGTCACCCCGGGGTGTCGTGGCCATGCATTCGATGAGTTGATACTTGGCAAACTTCTTGTCGACGAGCCGGCGGAACGTTATCGGATACATCCGCACCCACTGGTGCGTATCGATGTCGACTCCCGCACAGCACACAGTCTCGCCGTAGGACTGGCTGGGATTCGGATAGGTCTTGACGACGACCAGGATTCTTCGCTTCCGGTATTCCGCCACGCGCCCTCCTCGCGCCTGCCCTACTTTCGGTCGAGGCGTTTGTCCCCGGCCTTCGCCAGCAGATTCTGGTGCACTGATACCTCTTCGTGGGCTAGCTCGCGCCACCCCGTGACGGCCCAACCGGCCGGGTCTGCTACCGCCGGGGTTAGAGTGGTTCCGAGGTTTCGAAAGACGCGGATAGTCGTGGCGGTCGGCGACGTGAGGTTCACGACGTGGTAGAGCACGTAGTTGGGATCCTTACGTGCCGCTTCCCACTCGTTAGCAGTGATGACGAATGTCCCGCTGCCCGAGCTGCCCTTGACTTCGACGGGGATTACCGCGCCTGACCGCAAATTGAACTCAAGGTCCCAGCCCTTGTTCTCGGACTGGACGTCGCGAACCGACGCCACCTCCGGGAGCCCCAAGCCAAGTCGGCGCACGATTGCGACGGCCCTCGTCTCGGTCATTCGCCCACTTGCTCGAGTTGCTTCCAAAGGTTCTGGTGCGGGGCTCGGCAACGGCGGCTCGGGCTCGGGCGGTCCGGCGTCCTTGTCGGCGTCTTGCGGCGGCGACCCAGCTGGGGAGGGGTCTCCAGTGTCGCCGGCTCCAGTCGCGGTCGTGGCTTGGCCGGCATCGGCTGGGGGAACAGGGGTGCCATCCGATTCCTTGGGCTTCTTGTGCGGCTTGGGCTCGATCTTCACGGCTGGCCCGAATGTCGTCCGCTCGGGATCGATGTATTCCCTGACTGGCGCCTCGCCCTCTTGCTCACCGTCAGATGTGGAATCTGGAGGCGCCGACCAGGTCTTGGGGTCGAGTGCTTCCTCATGAGCTGAGCTTGACCGACCGGCCTTGCGGCCACCGGCCGCGGACTGCTCTGGAACATCCACAAAGTGGTGACGCGAGCGTAGCAAGCGCTCGGCGTCGGCGAGTTCCACCTGAGTGAGTTCTCGCTGTGCTAGGAACCGCACCGGGTTCTGGAGATAGAGGGCGATCTCGGCATCGTCGTCTGGAACTTCGAGATAGTCGGCGAGTGCGCGCCCGAGTTCCATCTCGTCAGGGCGATCGCCCGCTGTCCACGTGAGCTCACCTTTGATCAGGCGCTTTAGGGCGTCGCGCTCCGCCTGGAGCACGAATTGCGCATGGGGAGCCACGGTGACCGTCTCCATGAATCGCCACGAAACCTTCAGCCAGGACACGGGCTGCTCACGCAGGACAGCCAGTCGTGCCGCCGTTCGTTCGTCCTCTCCTCCGCGGCGCTGCAGGACCGCCAGGAGCTCTGCCTTTCGGGTAGTAGGAAGAAGGGATGGCACGGGCCGGCGTGGGCCATGCTGGATGTCGGCGCTCACAAGGTCCGTCGCTAATGGCAGGCTGAACGCCCGCCGGATGCTTTGCCAGCGGCCGGCCGCCACGAGATCGAGCCCCTTGATCGACGGTAGGCCCGGGATGTTTGGGACAACCGGGCTTGTCGACCATCTAGGACCGTCGGCCGACGATGTCGGCAACGGTGGACAGACCAAGCCCTTGGCTTCCTGGCGGAGGACTCGCTCAAGCCGCCGAAGCAGCCAGTCGGCGCTAGCTCGCACGTCCTCGGGCGCCCTCGCGAGATCCGGGTTGGTCTTGGCGAGGGCGTTGAGCGCGGCTACGACGGCCGCTGGTCTTGGCTGTTCTGCGATTGTCAGGCTCAGCCTAGTCGAGTCGACGACACGCAACCGCGCATTCGGAACTTGGAGCCAGGGCGTTGTCCTTGGAATGGCAGTCCACGCCGACCCGGGTCGTTGCAGTTCGGCACCTGAAGGATCGTGCGAAACCGGAACCCAGGACGACCGTTCCAGGCGCCAGCGCTGATAACCGGCCAGCTTCTTCTTGACGGCCTTCTGGTGATGGTCGTTGTTTTGGCATTGCACGCTCGCCTCTGGCCCATACGGCTCCGCCAACAGGAGTAACCCGCGAGCGAACGCCGCCGCGTTTGTAGGCGTGACTGCTCGGAGAAGCCGATCCAGGCGATCGATCACCCATCCATCGTGCTTTCTCCCACTGGACGGATGATCCTGGGCGCACGCATACGCGTCTCGGTATTCGGGAAGCGCCTTCCATTTGAAGAACTCCGGAGAGGAATACCCCTCCAGGGGGATGAGCCGGGGAGTGTTCGCGACGCCAAGGGCCGCGTAGAAGTCGCCTCGTCGTCGCCTGTCTCCGAGCGCCGCCGGAGGCGTCTCACCCAAGAATTCGGCCTCCCCCAGCGGCTCAAACAGTTCCTCGAGCGTCCCGGCGTCGAGCCACTCGCGTGAGAAGTAGGTCTGGTCGGCTCTTCTCCAATTGTGGACAAGCTTCGCTCGTGGTTTCCGAGCCTGAACTTGAAGCGCTCCGATCCGCGTCCGGCGGTTCGCCACGGCGGCACGGTCAGCCAGCCACACTTGGAAGGACAGATCGATCGCCTCTGAACGCTCCGTATCAGTCCGTCCGAAAGCGCCGTTCTCGATGGCTGCTAGGAGTCGGTCCAGAGCGGTGGAGGGCTTGAGTTCGGTGATCCCAAGCTGGTCAACGAGCGCCTTGCCACTCGGACTCGTCGGTTCCCTCAACTCGGATCGACGCAGTCCCAGGGGGAGATTCGGGGCATCGGCCGCTCGTCGCTCGACGCGCGATGGC
The DNA here is from genome assembly GCA_043758855.1 of Chloroflexota bacterium. Taxonomy (GTDB): domain Bacteria; phylum Chloroflexota; class Limnocylindria; order Limnocylindrales; family CSP1-4; genus Fen-1039. Next base: position 2,796 of record JAYVMQ010000085.1, on the reverse strand, counting down.
CAAGACCAGGCGCCTGCATCGTCCTGCACGATCCTCCTGCCGGCGAGGGCGCGCGTCGCAGAGTAGCTCGCAGGCCCCGTAGAGTTCAGCCAGTTCCACAGCAGGTTCAGGGCCGACCCGTAGGGTTCGTCTCCAAGAGAGCAATCGACGCGGGAGGCCAGATCTGTCGGGCCAAGGATCTCTGTGCCCATGCGCCCGAACAACTCGCCGACCTCCCCCTGATCATCCTCGGGTCGAAGGACCGTCTCTGGCGATTCCATCAATGCCACGAGGCGCTCCGTCTGGTCTACCGGCAGACGAAGTGCGAGTCGACGAAGCTCAGTTGGCCTGACGGCAATCTTTCCGCGGGCCGGTCGAGCGACCGCGACTGAACGAAGGGCCGTTTCGATCTTGGCCCCAAGGATCTCCCCGGCTTGATCTGCACCGCCAATCGGGACGCATGTCTCTAGAAGCGGGCGACCCCATTGAGCCACGGATGCCGCGAGGCGAGCAAGCGTGTCGGCGGCCCGATCGAAGACGAGGTCGGTGACCAACCGGCCGGCGCCGGTGAGGGCCACGTGGCGACGGGACTCATCGAGATAGAAATCGCCATGAACGAGGACGGCCCTGCCTAACCGGTCGTCGGTCGGAAAGTAGCTGAAGAGCCTTGAGCTCTCCAGAATCTCGCGAGGGCCGCGCGCGCTCCAAGGGACGGCAACCGCTGCCCTGACGCTGTCGATCTCGTTCCACAACGGATCGTTGAGTGCTGCAACCGTCGCCTTATCAATGCCAAGGGACTCCTCGCGCAGCAGCCATGAGCGTCGCTGTTCGGAGTCCGAGGCCTCAAGGTGCACGATCTGGCCAATACCCGCCCGACCGGCTGCGCGACGCGTCCAGCCCACCGCCTGGTCGTCCCAAGCCAGCGATAACTCATTCACCGCCGGCATGAACAGGAGGACCTCTGGGACGAGCGTCTCCCGAAGGTGCGCAACAACCTCGGCCCTTGGTCGGTCCCTCCTCAGAGGCAAGCGGACTACCGTCACGGCACCGCGCGCCATGAGCTCCTCGACACGCTCCTCGTCGTCGCCCAGTTCGCCGGGTTCGAGGGGCAGAGGGAAGTAGCGGGCAGGCACCGGCCCGTCAAGACCGGTGCCTAGATGCTCCTTCACGAGTTGTGTCGCCGCTGCTCGGTCGAAGACGAAGCCGACATCGTGGCTCAGGATCTCAGGCCGATCACTGACCTCGAAGACCGACGTGAAGCCGATTCCCTTGTAGCCGATTTGCCGTCGATGTGTCCGCCTGACGGCCTTCTCGGACGAGCCGAACCTGGTAAGGGACCTGATGCGATCAGCGTCGAATGGTTTGCCCTGATTAGCGACTAACAGAGCGTTGGCGGTGACGACGAACTGGACCCGACCCTGTTGGCCGGCGTCGGCCATGGCATCGTGGGCGTTTTGCAGCAGCTCAACCGGCGCTCGCCCGGTGTATCCCTGGCGTATGCGATCCTCGGCGTGACCGTCATCGGCGAGGTCCTCGAGACCGACCGCGCGCGCCTCTTCGTGGCCGTCACGAAGAGTCTCGAGCCAACGAGTTCTTCTCGCCAGCACCTTGGCAATCGGCCCCTGCGTGGGAGTCGATAACCAAGGGCGAGTTGCCACGGTCATCCGTTTCGCTCGCAGCCCTTGCTGTCAGCCTGACGTGAGGCACGCCCTCTAGTCGATCTTCCCACCAGGGCGGGGAAGGATGTCCACCGTGACCATGAGATTGGCGATGGCCCGAGCCCATGGTGACGCCATGAGCGACTATCCGATCGGCTCGCTGCTTCTTTGGGACGTCCCGCCGGAGGCTCAGTCGAGGAATCAGCTCTACGAGTTCGTCCGGGACTACCACGAAAAGTCGGGCTCGCCACAACCCGAAGGCCAATCTCGCAGGCGTGCATGTCGAACAGCGGCTCAATCTGATCAGGCTTCCACACAAATTCGCGCTGAATGGCCGGCAGCAGATCGCGACGGTGATCGATTCCCTCAACGACCGAGGATACAGTGATGGGCATCTGGATCGACATCGCTACCTAACCCCTTAGCCCACCCGCGCCGGGATATATGGCGGATTTGGAATCATTGATCGGCCATCGCCACGTCGAGCACGCCGTCCAGGTCTCGCGCCACGATGTACTGGGCCGGAGTCTCGCCCGCCCGGAGAGCTTCGAAGTGGGCCTCCCCACAGCGGATCTTCGCGCTCTCCGTGTCGCGCAGATCATCGACCCACAAGGTCCCCTTCGTTTCGACGACGAAGTAGAGCCTCTCCTCATCGTCGGTTCGGACGAGGATGGCCCAGTCAGGGTTGTACGGGCCCAGTGGCGTCGGGACCTTGAACCACGCGGGCAGCTTGGCGTACACGCGGATCGCGTTGTTGTGCTCCATGCGGTCGGCGAACGTGCGCTCCGTCTCCGACTGATAGACCACGGACTCGTAAACGCATTTGGTGGCGTTCTCGAGCATGTTGCGCACGTAGCCGGTGAGCTCCTGCTCCAGGAAAAGCTCCTGGGCGAAGTAGCTCTCGTCGCCGATGCGCTCGTACTTGATGCCGTCCACGATGGCCAGTTGCTTTCGCTTATTGATAGCGGCCGCGGCCGAGTCGATGAAGCCCTGGGGATTGCGCCGGAAATCCGAGAGACGTCCACTCTCAACGAGAATTCGGACCAGGGAGCGCCGCGTTAGCTGAGTTCTGTCTTGAAGCTCGGTGAGCAAGTCCGGGAGTTCGATGTCCTCCTCGCGAAGGGCGACGGGCATCTCGCCGCCTCGCTCGATCGCTTGT
>JAYVMQ010000084.1:0-4466 GCA_043758855.1 Chloroflexota bacterium | reverse complement strand
TACCGTCAGGTGCCCCTCGGCATCGTGTTCCCTCTCGACCAGGAGGACGTCGTCGCGTCGATGCGGGTGTGCGCCAAGCACGACGCGCCGGTCCTTGCCCGTGGGGCGGGCACGAGCCTGGCGGGTCAGGCGTGCAACGTCGCGGTAGTGCTCGACATGAGCCGGCATATGACCAGGATTCTCGAGATTGATCCCGTGGAGCGGACCGCCCGCGTGCAGCCGGGCGTGGTCCTCGACGACCTGCGCCGGGCGGCGGAGCGACACGGCCTGACCTTCGGGCCCGACCCTGCCACGCACGCCTGGTGCACGCTCGGCGGGATGATCGGCAACAACTCGTGCGGCAGCCACGCGCTGTACGCGGGCAAGACCGTCGACAACGTCGAACGGCTCACGATGGTGACGTACGGCGGTGACACGCTCGAGGTCGGCGCCTACGACGACGCGGCCTACAACCAGGCGATCGCCCAGGGCGGCCGCCTGGCCGAGGTGCTCGAGAGCCTGCGCGAGATCGGCCACGAGTACGCCGAACGGGTGAGGGCCCGGTTCCCGAATATCCCCCGGCGGGTCAGCGGCTACAACCTGGATCAGCTCCTGCCCGAGCATGGGTTCCACGTCGCCCGCGCCCTCGTCGGCACGGAGTCCACCTGCGCGGTGGTCACCGAGGCGGTGTTGCGCCTGAGTCTGAGCCCGAGGCATCGTCGGCTCGTCGTCCTGGGTTACCCGGACGTCTTCGCGGGAGCGGACGCGGTGCCGTCGCTGCTGCGCCACCCGCTGCTCGCACTGGAAGGCTTCGACGGGACCCTCATCGACCAGATGCGGGCACGGCCGCTGCACGTCGAGCACCTGGCACTGCTGCCCGGAGGTCGCGGCTGGCTGCTGGCTGAACTCGGCGCCGACGAGTCCGGCGAGGCCGACGCCCTGACCGATGCATTCATCGCGGACCTGCCGCCCGAGGTCACCTGGCGTCGCTACGACGACGCCGAACGGCAGAGCCGGGTCTGGCTCGTCCGCGAGTCGGGCCTCGGCGCCACCGCCATCACGTCCGATGGAACGCGCAACCACGAGGGCTGGGAGGACGCCGCGGTAGCGCCGGCGAAGCTCGGGACGTATCTACGTGCGATCACCGAGCTGTGGGCGGAGTTCGGCTACTCCGGCGCGTGGTATGGCCATTTCGGCCAGGGTTGTGTCCACACCCGGAACAACTTCGACTTTGCCACCGCCGAAGGGCTGGCGGCATATCGCCGCTATATCGAACGGGCCGCGGACCTCGTCGTGTCGCTCGGCGGTTCCCTGTCCGGCGAACACGGCGATGGCCAGGCGCGCGGCGAGCTGCTCGAGCGGATGTACGGACCCGAGCTGATCGACGCCTTCCGGCAGTTCAAGGCCGTGTTCGATCCGCGCGGCCGGATGAACCCGGGCAAGCTCATCGACGCCTACCCGTTCGACACGAACCTGCGCTACGGACCCGCCTACCGACCCGAGTCGCTCGGCCGGTCGCAGCTCGTGTTCGGCGGGGACGGGCGATCGCTCCAGCAGGCGGCCGAGCGTTGTGTCGGGGTCGGTCGCTGCCGGCGTGACGATGCCGGCACCATGTGTCCCTCGTACCGGGCCACCCGCGACGAGCGCCACTCGACCCGCGGTCGGGCCAAGCTGCTCGTCGAGCTGTTCCCGGGCGAAACGACCCCAGCGACCTGGCGCAACGAGGACGTCCGCGAGGCACTTGACCTGTGTCTCTCGTGCAAGGGTTGCGCGGTGGATTGCCCGACGGGCGTGGACATGGCGTCGTACAAGGCGGAATTCCTGTCCCACCACTACGCACGCCGGATCCGCCCGCGCGCGATGTACGCCCTGGGGCTCCTGCCCTGGAGTGCGCGGGCGGTCTCGCGCGTGACCTGGCTGCCGAACGCGGTCCTCGGCGCACCCGGTCTCGGGTGGGCGTTGCGCCGGCTGGCGGGGATCACGACGGCGCGACCCGTTCCTCGCTTCGCCCGGCGAACGTTCCGCCGTGGCGCCGTCGCCGCCGCTCACCGAGACGCTCTGCAGGCCACGGTCGTGGTCTGGCCCGATACCTTCACCGACGCGTTCCGCCCGCACGTGGCCGACGATCTGGTGGCAGTGCTCGAGACCATCGGCGAGCGAGTCGCCGTGCCCTCATCGTGGGCCTGTTGCGGCCGACCGCTCTACGACACCGGCATGCTGGAGCTCGCTCGACGGACCCTCACCCGGCTCCTGGACGTGCTCGAACCATGGACCTCACGCGGGATCCCGGTCGTGGTGCCCGAGCCGAGCTGTCTCGCGGCCTTCCGCGACGAGCTGCCGGCGCTCCTTGCCGACGACCCGCGATCCGCTCGGCTGGCCGCGTTGGCTCGGAGTCCCGCCGAGCACCTGCTCGCCTCGCCGGGCCTCGAGGCCGTCCTTGCCGACCAGCGGCGCGGCGAGCGGGGCGATGCCCCTCCGGCACGAGCCGTCGTCCATCCGCACTGCCACGCGCGCGCGATCGGGGCGCCGCGCGCCGATCATGAGCTCCTCGAGCGACTGGGACTCCGGCCGGAGGTCCTCGACGCCGGCTGCTGTGGCCTTGCCGGCTCGTTCGGCTACCGCTCCGAGCACGAACCACTATCCCGGCGAATCGGCGAGGAGCAGTGGCTGCCCAAGGTGCGGAACGCCCTCGAGTCGGACGGGGAGACGACCCTGGTGATGGACGGGTTCAGCTGCAAGATGCAACTCGACCAGCTGTCGGACCTCCGGTCCTCGGCGCTGATCTCGGTCGTCCGTCGATCGCTCGAATGCTGATCCCATCGGTGGAGCCGGCCCCGTGAGTACCCCGTCCCTGCAGGCCGTGCTCCGCGTCGCCGAGCGCACTTCGCTCGGCGAAGGCCCGACGTGGGACCCAGCGACGGGCGAGCTGCTCTGGATGGACATCGTCGGTCGGCGTGTCCATCGCTTCCGCCCGGCGGACGGGCACGTGGGTCCAAGTCTCACAGTGGCCCGGGAGGTCGGTTCGGTCGTGCCACGACGAGGTGGCGGGCTCGCGAGGGCCGTGGCGGGCTCGCGATGGCCGTGGCGGGCGCATTCGCCCTGCTCGAGCCGGGAGCCACCGAGCCGGCGGTGGCGGTTCCCGTGGAAGCCAATCGCCCGGGCAACCGGATGAACGACGGGAAGTGTGATCCCGCGGGCCGCTTCTGGGCAGCAGGCACCATGGCCTACGCCGGCACACCGGGCGCAGGATCCCTGTATCGCCTGGACCCCGACCTCTCGGTGACCACGATGCTCAAGGGCGTGACGATTTCGAACGGCCTGGGGTGGAGCCCGGACGGCTTGACGATGTACTACATCGACACGCCCACCCGCGGCGTGGACGCGTTCGCCTTCGACCCGCCCACGGGCGAGATCGCCGACCGACGACGGATCATCGACATCCCGCCGGACAACGGTCTGCCGGACGGGATGACGGTCGATTCCGAGGGCGGCCTGTGGGTCGCACTATGGGGTGGCGATGCCGTCCATCGCTACCTCCCGGACGGGACCCTGGAGCGGATCGTGGAGCTTCCGTGCCGCGTCGTGACGAGCTGCGCCTTCGGCGGAGCACTGCTGGACGAGCTGTTCATCACGACCGCATCGCTGGGTCTGACCCCAGACGAGCTGGAGGCGCAGCCGGGTGCCGGCGGCCTGTTCAGCTGTCGCCCCGGTTTGCGCGGGCTTCCGTCCGAGTCCTTCGCCGGGTAGAGGCTGGTGGGTCGATGGCACGATCCCAGCGGCCGAAGGGGACGGCATAGCGGCCCGCCGGAGGAGGTCGGCGAGCGGTATATGCCGAGTCCACGCGACAATGCGGACCTGATCCGCGTCTTCGCGCGGGCCGGCAGCCCATTGAACCTGGGGCTCGGTCACCCGAAACTCGCCAGACCTGCTCACGCGGTAGTGAGACAGTCGAGGGCGTCGCTCAGCCCGATTCCAAGACCGTGTTTCGGAGGCGACCGATCCCGTCGATCTCAACGATGACTTGGTCGCCATCGTGCAGCAGGCGTGGCGGATCACGGAAGTAGCCGACGCCCGGTGGCGTCCCGGTCGCGATCACGTCGCCAGGCTCCAGAGTGAACGATCGCGATAGCCTCGCGATGAGCTCCGCTACGCCGAAGAACATGTCAGCAGTCGAGGCGTCCTGCATGACTTCCCCCGATACGCTGCAGCGAATCCCGAGTGCCTGGACATCCGAGATCTCGTCCGGAGTCACCACCCACGGACCCAGTGGGCAGAATGTGTCAAGGCTCTTGCCGCGAACCCACTGACCGTCAGAGAACTGGAGGTCGCGCGCCGACACGTCGTTGCAGCACGTGTAGCCGAGAACGTAGTCGAGTGCGGTTGCCGCATCGACTCCGCGGGCTCGGCGTCCGATGACGACCGCGAGTTCCGCCTCGGAATCCACGGCCCCGGTGACGCCCCGGTCGATCCTGATCGGCTCATCGGGC
>JAYVMQ010000083.1:0-14747 GCA_043758855.1 Chloroflexota bacterium | reverse complement strand
GAGCGGTCGAGGCGGCCGTATGTTCTGGTCGCCTCGAACGGCATGCTCACCGGCGGGCGCGTCCTGAATCACCTCCGATCGCTCATCGGCGACCCGAAGGCGATGATTCTGTTTGTGGGCTATCAGGGCGAGACGACGCTCGGAGCCCGACTCCAGGCAGGCGCCAAGGTCGCCCGAGTGGACGGCCAGGAATACCAAGTCCGCTGCGCCATTCGATCGATCACCGGCTTCTCCGCCCACGCCGACGAGCCCGGGCTGCTGTCCTGGCTCGGCAACTTCATAGCCGGCCGCAAGGCCGGCGATCCGGGCGTGCCGAGGCGCGTCTTCATCGTCCACGGCGACCCCGACGCGCAGATCGCGCTTGAGCCCAAGATCCAGGCCCTCGGCCTGCCGACCATGGCCCCGCACTGGCACCAGCACGTCACTTTGGACTGACCGGCGCGGCTTGGCCTCACGGCTGAGCCGCTACCCCGCGGCCGCGCCCGTACTGCCGGGAGCATGGAGCGGCACGCCGGCCGCACACGCCGGACACGTGTCGGGGCCGGGCTCATACGTCGGCAGCTGGAGTTGCCACAAAGGCCGGAGCGGGTAGCTGCGGCCCGTCTTGGGTGAGCTGAGCGAGGCAAGGCCTCCGGAGCGGTCGGCCAGGACGGCGCACGTGACTATCTCGCCACCGAACTCCTCCACGGCGGGCAACATCGCCAGCAGCGAGCCGCCCGTAGTCAGGATGTCGTCCACGAGCAGGACCCGCTCACCCGGGGCGATGGTGAAGCCGCGCCGGAACTCGCGCCGAGAGGTGCCGTCGGGATCCTTGACTTCTTCGGCGAAGATGCTGCGTACGCCGAGCTGGCGGGCAGTCTCAAAGGCAAGAACGACGCCACCGGTAGTCGGACCGGCGACCACGTCAACCAACGGCGTACCGTCCGGTGCGCGGTGCCGCGCCGCCCAGAAGGCGCACAACTCACTCGTGGCGGCCGGGTCCTGCAGCACCAGAAACTTCTCGAGATATCGCTCCGAGTGCTTGCCGCTCTTGAGCAGGAAGTGGCCTTCCTTGAGCGCCCCGGACTGGCGGAAAAGGTCCTCGGTTCGCGAGGCGATCGCCCGCGCGGCCGCAAGTTCGACCTCGGATCTAATCGTCGTCATGGGCGGCTCCTGAGGGCTGCGCCGTCCGCGACGGCCAGACCCGTCGTCACGGACGATACTCCGCGCCTTTGGCCGACGCCGCCCCGGCGCGCTTGGGCAGTGCGGTGCCGATGAGCGGCCTGTATGAGGTGAGGCCGCGGCGCAGGCATTCCGCCCTAAGCTCGTCACCGAGTCGGACCGGCAGCTCCGGGTCGGCGAAGATCGCCGTGCCCACCTGGACCGCGACCGCGCCGCAGGCGAGGAAGTCCAGCACGTCATCCAGACACGTAACGCCGCCGATGGCCACGATCGGGATCGAGACGACCTGGGCCACCTCGTACACGATCCGCAGGGCCACGGGCTTGATGGCCGGGCCGGACAGGCCGCCGTAGGTGTTGCCGAGGAACGCCCGGGTCCGATCGGCCGAAACGGCCAGGCCGGAGAGCGTGTTGATGGCGCAGATTGCATCGGCGCCCGCCTCCTCGATCGCTTTGGCGATGGGCCGTACATCCGACACGTTGGGTGACAGCTTGACCAGCAGCGGAAGTTCCGTGGCGCGCCGCACGGCCGCCGTGACCGCTTGGGCAGCGTCTCGGTCGATGGCGAATTGCAGCCCGCCCTTGCCCACGTTCGGGCAACTGATGTTGAGTTCAATCCCGGCCACACCCGGCACGCCATCGAGCCGGCGGGCGACTTCGACGTAATCATCGATCGACTCGCCGGCAATGTTGACGATGACCGGCACCTGCCAGCCCTGCCAGATCGGGCCGTACTTCTCGATAACGGCAGCAACGCCGGGGTTCTGCAGGCCGATGGAGTTGAGCATCCCGCCTGGCGTTTCGGTGACGCGCGGCGGCAGATTACCTGCTCGCGGCCGCAGCGTCGTGCCCTTGCAACAGATCGCGCCGAGGCGCTGGACGTCCACGACTTCGCCATACTCGACGCCGTAACCGAATGTGCCCGAGGCGACGAGGATGGGGTTCGACAGAAGCAGACCGCGCTGCGGGGCGATGTCTATCGAGAGATCGATGCGGTCGAGCGCTTCACGCTGGGACAGGGTCGGCCTGGCGACGACGGGCGCGCCGAGGTCCGCAACGGCCGCGGATCCAGTCTCTACGCGGGGTCGAGTTACGCCGACCGGCCGGACAAAGCCGGCCCTGGCCTTCATGAAATCGACTCCCAGGCGATCTCATCTGCCGCGAACACGGGGCCCTCACGGCAGACTCGCTGCGGGCCATCGACGCCGATGACGGTGCAGCCCAGGCACGCGCCAACCGCGCAACCCATGTTCTGTTCCATCGAAACCTGGAGGAATGACTTGCGGCGAGCAGCGCTGGAGCCGCGAGGATCGGTGGGGCGACCGCGCTTCCGGCCCAACTTGGCCACTCCCAGCCGATCACGGCGACCGGCGGCCAGCGCCGCCAGCCGCTTGAGCATCGGATGCGGCCCGCAGGCGAAGGCCTGATCGGCCCAGGCCTCGTAATCAAGCACGAGTTCCGTCACGAAACCGTGGTGGCCCAGCGAGCCGTCGTCCGTGGCCACGATGTACTCCACCTCGTCTGGCAGAAGGCTTGACGGGTAGACGTGACCCGCACTGAGTGCTCCGAAGAGCAGCGTGACCTTCCGGCCGTCCCGGACCGCCTCATCGGCGAGCATACGGACGCCGGCCATGCCCAACCCGCCGGCTACCAGGAGCAGATTGTGGCTGCGCGGGTCCACCTCGAATGGCCGTCCCAGCGGGCCGAGCATGTCGATGCGCTCGCCCTCGCGGATGCGCGTCAGCCACTCAGTCCCACGCCCGACGGTACGGAAGTGGAGCGTAACGATGCCCGTCGCAGGGTCGGCGGTGTTGATGGAGAACGGGCGTCGTAGGACGAGCCCCGAGTAGTCGCCCGTCCTCACATGAACGAATTGGCCGGCCCGAGATCCGGTGGCAAGCTCTGGCGCATGGAACGACTGGATCCACTGACCAGGCAGGATCTGCCTGCTCTCGACCAGTTCAGCCGCGACGAGGCGCATCGTCACCGGCGGTCGTGGCCCTCCTCGCCCTTGACGTCTTCGACATCTTCCACGTCTTCCACGTCCTCGACGTCCTCGACGTCCTCGACGTCCTCCTTGCCTTCTTCGGCCGCGCCTCCTTCGGCCTCCCCGGCTCCACCATCGGGCCCGCCCAGGCTCGGGAAGGCCTCGGCCAGAGCGTCGGCCAGATCGCCGAAGACATCGGTCGGGTCGTAGAACTCCACGATGTCGTCCGGGCCTTCGAGCTTGCGCCAGGTTCCGGACTCGGCCTCGTCCTCGGGCACGACCTCAGCCGCGAACGTGCCGGACGCCCGAAGCGTCAGCCTCTCGTCGACATCATCGACGATGATGAGGTCGCCCAGGACGGAGGTCAGTGATGCGGCTGCCGTCTCGAACTGCTCGAGAAGGTGAGCCTCAGTCTGCTGGCTGCGCTCCTGGAAGGCGAGGGCCAGATCGTACAGACGAGCCGCCGCTTCTTCCTCGCCGTCGGGAGCCTCGTCGTATTCCTGGGCGGCCGCCCAGTCATCAGCGGCTGCCGCGTAGGGGTTCTCGCCGCCGACACCGATCTCATTTCCGGGAGCTATGTCGGAAGTCTCGGCCAGACCGCCCTCAGTGGCCGACTCCTCTCCCGCTTCGGCGTCGGCCTTGACGTCGGAGAAGGCGGCAAAGATATCGGCTGGGTTGTACAGCTCGATGAGTTCCGACGGGTTCTCGATAATCTCGGTCTCGCTGACCCACTTGCCGGTCGCCTCGTCGAGGAAGCGGCTGCGGCTGCGGAAACTCAGATCCGCGGCGACGGCCAAGTAGTCAACCTCGTCGTCGATCAGAACCAGCCCGCCCAGATCGGAGATCCGACCCGCGTTGGCATCGAGGAACTTGCGCAGCTGTGCTGAGGCTTGAACCAGGAAATCGGATCGCGCCAGGGCAGCGTCCGCGGCGAGTTCGCCGAGCTGGTCATTGCGGCTCGTATCCATCGCTGTGGCCCTCCTAGCCCTTGAAGTGAAGATCCGGGCCGATTCGCTCCCGGAGGAACATCGAATGGTGGCGTTCGAACATCCACTCCCCGGCGCGGTGACCCAGGGCGCGGGCGGCCTCGTCTTTTTCGAGCTTGTCCAGCGTGGCGTAGTCCGGCAAGTCGAGCAGGATCACGTTGTCGAAATCCCAGCCGTGAGCAACGTTGAACCAGCCCACGAACTTGATCCCAAACTTCTCCTCGTACTCCTTCATCTGCCGCGGCAGGAGCGTCTTCATGAAAAACTTGAAGAACGGATCTCGACCCCGGCGGACGGAGAAGAAGGTGGCTAGAACTGGCACTGGCTCTGCGTTCTCCTGACTCATGGCGGTGGCGGTCGCTCGGCTGGCCGAGGCGCACCATCGCACGGCCCATATTCTCGCACGCCGAGAGCTAGGACCGAAACCCGGAGCGTCAAGGCGGCGGCGTCTACTCGGGAGTGTCGCTAGTCGGCGTCGCCCGCCAGCGGATCCTCGTAGGCCAGGCGGCCCGCCGCGATCGTCAGGAGGACGCGGCCGGGCAGTTCGCGGCCCAGGAGCGGTGAGTTCTTGCCCTTGGAGAGTAGCGTCTCCGGCGTGACTTTCCAGGTGTCACCGCGGTCAAAAACCACGAGGTTGGCTAGCGCGCCCTCGGTCAGGCCGCGTGGGGAAGCGGCCGGGATGCCCGCAGTGCCGAGTGCGGCGGCCACGACGCTGGCGGGTCCGGCGGTCAAGGCCGCAATGGCGCGGGCCAAGGGCAGCTTGCCGGCATCGACAAGCGTGAGGAGCACGCCCAGGGCCATCTCGATGCCACTAATACCGTTCGCGGCCCGGCCGAACTCCACCTCCTTGTCCACGACAGTGTGAGGGGCGTGGTCCGTGGCAACGGCATCGGCCGTGCCGTCGAGCAACGCGGCCAGGCAGGCCGCCGCGTCGGTGGCGGTTCCGAGAGGCGGATTGACGCGCAGCGACGTGCTGTACGGCCTGGCTGAGAGCGCCGCGTCGGCCCAGGGATCACGCGGCGTGCTATCGGCAGCCAGCGCCTCCCAGGCCCAGCGGCGTGCGCCGGCGATCCACTCGTCGGTGAGGGCGAGGTGGTGCGGTGTCACGTCGCAGGTGACAGGCAGACCCGCGGCCTTGGCCCGGCGGACCAGATCCAGGGCCGCGGCCGTGGAGATGTGCGTCAGGTGGAGGCGCGCCCGTGGCTCGTCGGGAAGGGCATCGGCGAGAACCGCCAGATCGCGCGAAACCGCGTTGACTTCAGCTGCGATAGGCCAGCCAGCCAGGCCCATCACCGAGGCCACATAGCCCTCGTGCGCTTCCGCGCCGCCTGTCAGTTCCGCGTCTTCTGCGTGGTCCACCACGGGCAGGCCGAGCATTCCGGCATAGAGCAGCGCGCTGCGCAGCAACTTGGCCGTCTTGACCGGCAAACCGTCGTCCGAGTAGCCGATCACTCCGGCGTCGGCCAACTCGCCCATGGCCGACAACTGCTCCCCTGCCCGCCCGGCGGATACCGCGCCGAAAGCCAGAATCTCAACTGGGGAGCCGCCCGCCCGAGCAGCAGCCTGAATGCGAGCCAGGACGCCCGGATCGTCCAGGGCCGGCTGGGTATTCGGCATGACGGCTACGGTCGTGTAGCCACCATGAGCAGCCGCGGCCGAACCCGTAGCCACGGTCTCGGCATCTTCGAAACCAGGCTCACGGAAATGGGCATGCAGATCGAAGAAGCCGGGCGCAACCACGACTCCATGGTCGGTCACGCCGGCGGCCTCGTCACCCGTCAGCCACACCACCGATTCGAGAACGCCATCAGTAACAACGATCTCACCCGGACCCTCGCGTCCGGAAACGGGATCGACCAGCCAGGCCTTCTCCAACTCGAGCCGCACGACTATCTCGCCGATTGCTGGACCGCGAGCGGCGTCCGGCAGGGTGCCCTGGCTTGCGCTCATCGGGCCGGCTCGCCGGGGCTGGCTTCGTGGGATCCCGCCAGGAGGTACAGGAGCGCCATTCGGACCGCGACGCCGTTGGCCACCTGGTCCGTGATCACCGAACGGCCGCTGATGGCCACGTCCGGCGCAATTTCGACGCCCTCGTTCATGGGGCCGGGGTGCATGACGATCGCCTCAGGCTTGGCGAGGCGGAGGCGCGCCACGTTGAGCTGGAACCTGGCCGCGTATTCGCGCATCGATGGCAGGAGGCCGCCCTGCATGCGTTCGCGCTGGATCCGCAGACCCATCACCACATCCGCGTCGCGCAGTGCCGCATCGATGTCCGTGGTGACGTTGAACCGGCCGTGGCCCGGCACCGCGCCGCCGCTCCAGGCCGCGGCCCAGCGATCCATGCCGCGCAGAAGCGTGGCCGGGCCGCACAGCCACAGGTCCGCGCCGGCCGCGGTCAGCGACCAAATGTTGGACCGCGCCACTCGTGAGTGGAGGATGTCGCCCACGATCACGACCTTGCGGCCCCGTAGATCGCCACCGGGCACGTTCTCGCGCATGGTGTAGAGGTCGAGCAAAGCCTGAGTCGGGTGGGCGTGCCAGCCGTCGCCGCCGTTGAGGACGTGCCCGCCGAAAACCTCGGCCGCCAGATACGGCGCTCCCGAAACGCCGTGGCGCATCACCAAAATCTCGGCGCCGAGGGCCTCGAGCGTCCGGATCGTATCCACGAGCGACTCGCCCTTGGTGACCGAAGACGTGGCCGTGGAGATGCTGACCACGTCAGCCGAGAGGTTACGGGCGGCGGTCTCGAACGAGACGCGTGTCCGGGTGGAAGCCTCGTAGAAGAGCGTCGTTACCCGACGGCCGTTCAGAGCCGGAACCTTGCGGATCGGTCGGGCCAGGATGCCCTTCATCTCGTCCGTGGTCCGCATGATCAACTCGATCTCGGCCCAGGTGAGGACGTCGACGTCGATAAGGTGACGGTGATGCCAGGCGCCGGGCTTGGTGCCGGTGGCGGTGAGCGTGCCGGTCGCCGCCGGAGCCACGGTCGTCACGAGCTGCCCGCCACGATCGCTTCTGATGCGCGCACCTGCCGAGTGATCGTGACCTCGTCCTCGCCGTCGACCTCCACCAGGCGGACGTGGACGATCTCCTCTCGCGAGGTGGGCACGTTCTTCCCGACGTGATCCGCCCGGATCGGCAGCTCGCGGTGGCCGCGGTCGATGAGAACCGCCAGACGAATTGCCCGAGGCCGCCCGAAGTCGATCAGAGCGTCCATTGCGGCCCGAATTGTGCGGCCGGTGTAGAGCACGTCGTCGACGAGAACGACCGTGGCTCCGTTCAGGTCAAACGGCAGATCCGTGCCCTTGACTACCGGCTGCTCGGCCACGAGCGACAGGTCGTCGCGATAGAAGGTGATGTCGAGCGCGCCGACCGGGAGCCTGACGCCTTCGTGCTCCTCGATCGCCTCTGCCACGCGCTGCGCGAGCGGGACGCCGCGCCGCTGGATGCCGACGAGGGCTAGGCCTTGCGTGCCGGCCTGCTTCTCGACGATCTCATGGGATATCCGAACGATAGCTCGCCGGATTTCGTCCCCCGTCATGATCTGCCGGTCGGTCATCGGTTCTCGCTGGCCAGCAAGGCGCGGTCCTCCTTCCCGGCCTCACGGTGCCGGTCATTAAAGGTCGAGCGAAGAATACAGCGCCGACGCCTCGGCCGCCCGGATTGGCCGGCCGCCCCATAAGTCACGTGCTCAGCTCGCCGGTCCGCCGCGCCAAGGCCGAGGCGCCGCGCGAGCCGAGCCACGCAAGCTTGGCTTTAGCTGCCGGGCCGATCCGTGGCCGGAGCGGACGCCGCCGCCGGCGTCACGCCGGACTGCAACTGGCCGGGCAGGGTGGGCACGGGGGTTGAGGCATTCGAAGGCGGCACGGCCGGTAGGGACTGCATGTAGGTCTTGCCGTCCACGGCCGACGTGTAGACGAGAGTCGAGTCGTCGAACGAGACCGACGAGAGAACCTTCTCGGCAGCCAATCGAGGCTCGTTGACGTTCACCAAGCCTGACCGGCTGTCAATCGAGAAAAGGGTCAGCCGGCCGATCTCGTCGCTGCTCGGGTTGGCTACCCATATGGCCACGAACTGACCGGACCGATCCCACCGCACGACCCAATCGGAGACGGCTGCCGGGCCGGACGCAACCGGCAGAAGCCAGGCCAGGCTCTGCGGAGCCGGGGTCTGCGTCGCGGACGCAAGCGGAGTGGTCACCTGATTGGCGCCGAGGGGGCTTGGCAACTCCATTACCGAGAGGCTGGCTTGTGCAGTCGAGTTTGCGGGCGTGGCGGCCGCGCTGGGCGAAGGTGTGGCGGCTGGGGTGGGCGTGGCCGTGGCTGTTGTGGCGGCAGCCGACGGACCGGCCGTTGGCCCAGAGTCGGGCCCGAGGAACGCCGGCTCCAGCTTCAGGTTGGACCAGGCGTCCAAGTACAACTCGCCACTACCAGGTTGCCACAGCCCAGAAACCGGATCGAACTGGACCGTGCCGGCCCAGTAGACCAGGAAGCGGCCCGTGGGATCGACAGCCGGTAGCAGCATGGGCCGGTTGATTGCCTGGTAAATGCCCATGGCCGGGTCGACGAGGTACGAGGCCGCGCCTAACGCATCAGCGGCGCCGGCAGCCGTCGGCGAGACCACGGCAGAGGGACTGGGCGCGGCTGTGACACCTCCACCCGCCTGTCGCCCGGACGAGATCTCGCTGATGAGCAACTGCCCACCGAACCAGCCGGCGAAGAGAGCGGAGTGGTGGAACGTGACCGGCCGGGCCTGCTCCTGGCCGGACCGCCAGACGAAAACGTCCGGGCCCGTGGTGTGATCGACGGGCCGGGCCGCGAAGGCAACCATGGTGCCGTCGGCGGAGAACTCAGGATCGCGCCCCACGATCTGATATCCGGACAGGATCGCGACCGACCCACTGGCGGCCGGCGTGATCCGCGGCGTGGCGGTCGCGGTGGGCGCGGACGGGCTCACGGCAGCCGAAGGCAGCGGTGTGGCAGCTGCGGAGTGTGTTGCTGCCGCGGTCGAGGTGGGCGTGGCGGTGGGCGTGGCGGTGGGCGTGGGCGTAGCGGTCGCGGTGGGCGTGGGCGTGGCCGCCACGGTCGGCCTCGGCGTAAGCAGAGACAGAGGGACGGTCTGCGACTGAGCGCCGAGCGGCATGATTGCGATCTTGTCGGCTGTCCAGACAGCCGCCTGCTTGGCATCCGGCGCGATCACGGCCAACACGGCCGAGTCGCTCGAGATCGAGCCCAGAGTCTGACCCGTCCCGCTGCCCACTTTGCAGCCTCCGCTGCCGGTCGTGCACTGGGCCGTGCCACCCTTGATCTGGTAGACACCGTCGCCTGCGGACATCCAGTAGCTCGTGCCGTCCACGACTGCCAGGGGCGCTAGTGGCGCCTCCGAGGCCAGGTTCGCGGAGATGGACGCAAGGGCAATGACGCCCGGGGCCGTGGAGGCGGGTGCAGGCTTGACGATCGGGCTTTGCGACATCACCGAGACAGCCGTCATGACCAGTACCAAACCAACAGCGACAGCCGTGCCAATCAGCGGGCGCTGGCTGGCCTGCCGGCCCACGGTCCGGCCGGGAGCGCGCTTGCCAGAGGCGGCGTCGACGATGTCAAGGGCGGCGGCCGTGCGCGCCCACAGGTCCCGTGGCGGTTCGGGCCTGGCCAATGACCGCAGCTCGGTTCGGATCTCGCGGTACTCATCAGCGATGGCGCGGCAGTCCGGGCATGAGATCAGGTGGCCGTCAAGCCATTCGGCGTCCGGTGGCTCGAGTTCGACATCGATGACCTCGGCAGCGAGCGTCCGAGCACGCTCATGCGCGAGCTCGTCGGCGCGCAGAGGGCTTATCGCGGGGCTCAATGCGGCGTCCCTGTCGTGGTGTCATCGCGTCGGCGGGGCGCGTTGGCGGCGCGAGCGCGCTCGGCGAATGAGGTATCGATTGCCGCCTCGCGCTCCTGCTCCTGGCGCTTCTCGTCGGTGAGGGCGACGCGGAGGCTCTCGCGGGCTCGTGTCAAAAGAGCCCGCGCCGCCACGTGGCTAATACCTAGCGTATCGGCCACCTCGAGACCGGTCAGGTCGTTGACTTCGGCGAGGAGCAGGGCCGCTCGCTGCCGCTCCGGGATGCGTGCCAGGGCCCGCGCGAGCGGACCGGAGAGGCGCATCTCCATGGCTAGATGCTCGGCCGAAGGGGCGGCGCCGTGGCTCTCACCCGTCCAGGGCAGAAATCGGACGATACGGCGGCGACGCATTTCGTCGAGAACGATGCGGTGGGCTATCTGGTACAGCCAGGCCCGGGCCTTAGCCTGGTCTGCGAGGGAGTCCTGGGCCTTGTAGGCCTTGATAAAAGTGTCCTGGGCGAAGTCGGCGGCAACGTCGGCATCGCGCACCATCCTGTAGATGTACGCGTAGATCTCGCCGTGGTGGAGGGCAAAGAGCTGCTCAATGAAGGTCCGGGCGCCGGAACCTTCCGACGCCACGCTCACGCCGCGCTCCAAACGCCAGGTAGTTGCGATGATTGACACTCTCTCGCCGCTGTCTTACGGGTCAACAGCCGTTTTCGCGCCAGTGCACCCCAGGCAGTAACGACGACACGAAGGCCAGCACTGTGACGCCACGATCCGTGTCGGTTTGAATTCATCGCGTGTCTTGGTCTCCCCCATCAGGCTTGTGGCGCATCAACTCCTCGACGGCCTCCTCTGGCGAGACCGGGTTGACGGGAAGACCCGTGCCAATTTCGAGACCCGCGATCTCACGGAGTCGCGGGTGGATCTCCCAATGCCAATGGTACGTGGCGTCGACGCGCTCTCGTAGCGGAGCCGCGTGCAGGACCAGGTTGTGAGGTGGACCATCCAGCCAGGCCAGACGGCCCAGAACCTGGCGCAGTGCCTCAGCCGTGGAGGCGATGTCGGCGTCGGTCGTGGTCGCGAAGTCGGCGGCGTGGCGGCGTGGCACGACCCAGACCTCGAACGGCGAGCGCGAGGCGAAGGGCGCGAAGGCGACGCTGGCCTCGTCTTCCCAGATCATCCGAGTCCCGTTCCTCGGTTCCTCGCGGGCGAGCCTGCAATACGGACACTCGCCCTCGCGAATCAGATAACGAGCGGCGCCGCCGATCTCCTCGGCAACTCGATGGGGTATCTGGGGCAGGTCGTACAGGTCGAGACAAAGGTGGTTGGTCCGAGCGCCTGCCTGAGCTCCCCAGTTCTGGACGACCTGGAGATACTCTGTCTGGCCGACCCTCTGGGCATCCACAAACGCCTTCCGAACGACAGTGAGCATCGTGCGCAGCATTTCGCTGCCGACAGCCTGGAGGGGCCGGTGCTCGCCCGGCGGCGCGACGATGGTTCGCCAGCTGCCGGCCGAGCGAGCCTGCGACATGGCGACCTGAGCCAGACTTCGCTCCATCTCACGAGCCTCCTCCTGGGCACCGACTACGTGAAAAGCGAAGTCCTTTAGGGTGCGCATGCGGACTCCCCCGCCCGCCGGCTGCGTGCAGTTCTGGCAGGCGTCTTCGTCGTCCACGGCGGCGGCCGCAATTGAGAATCGGCCGCGCTGGAACTGACGGTCGACGACCGTGGCCACCCACCAGCCGGTTATGGCGTCGCGGCGCAACTCGAAGAGGCCTGCGCCCATCAACTGGTCCCAGGGGCAGCAGCAGGCGGGGCGGCCAGAAGAGCTTCCAGCTCGGCCCGGGCCGCGCCCGAGTCAGCATGGGGCGGGAGTGCGCCGTGGAGCGGTGCGTCGATCGCGTCTGCCATGGCGACAGCGAAGGCCGCGGCGGCTCGGGCGACCGAATCGGTGGTTGGCTGGGCGGGCTTGCCGAGTTCGCGAGCGATCGAAGTCGATTCGAGGCCGGGCATGCCGCAGGCATCGAACAGCGCGAAGTCGGAGAGCCTCACCGTCACGTTGAGAGCGATGCCGTGGTAGCTGACGCCGCGTTCGATGCGCAGCCCTACGGCCCCAATCTTGCGGCTGCCGTTATCGCACCAACAGCCCGGAAGGCCCTCACGCGGGCTCGCCTCGACGCCGAAGTCGGCACAGGTCTTTGCCAAAGCCGCCTCCAGCGCTCGAACGAGCGGCCGGACCAAGAGCTTCCGATCCGCCAGCTTGACGATGACATAGGCGGTCAGTTGGCCTGGGCCATGGTAGGTCACCTCGCCGCCGCGCTCCGTCTCGATGACCTCGATATCGCGCGCCGCCAGCTCGGCCGGAGTCGCCAGCACGTGGCTGGGGTCGCTATGCCGCCCCAGCGTCAGCACTGGATCATGCTCGAGCAGAAGCAGCTGGTCTCCGATTCTGCCCGCGTACCGAGCCGCGACCAGGCGATGCTGTAGGTCCCAGGCATCGCGGTATGCCGTCCGGCCCAGCCACCACGCCGAGATGGGCGGAGACGCGGCGCCTCGACCAACGGTCAAGCCGGCGGCGGACTGTGGCGGAGAGTCCTCCATGAAGTGATTCATCGGAGCCACGATATCAAACGCCGCTGGCCTCACCCTTCACCTAGGTAAAAGGTACCGATTCGACGGCCCGAATAGTTGATTTCGGAGGATTGCCGCGAGCATAGACTGGGCACAGTCACACGGTTGACGTTCACCCTGATAAGACCGTCGCCCTCTCACACGGAGTACCGATGGAAAACTCGCCCGGCTGCGCGCATCGCGTGGCCAGCCCAACGCGAGGATTGCTTTGATGAGCGAATACGGCGAGGAGTCCTCTACCAACCTGATGCGCCGGGTCTGGAACGTGGTGCCGGTGATCGTGGCGGATCTCAACGGCTGCTTCGTGATGGTTTCGTCGGCCGTCCTGTCTATGTTCGGTTGGGAACGCGAAGAGGAGTTGCTCGGTCACCCCTTAACCGATTACGTCGCGCCTGAGGACAAGGATCGCGCCACCGCCAACATTGCCCGCGTAATTTCCGGCGAAATGATGGGGCCGGTTGAATACCGTGCCCTGGGCAAGAACGGAGTCGTCGTCGCGACTGAGGTGAGCCTAGAACTCCTTCAGGGCGTTGACGGGACGCCGACGCGTCTCGTGCTCCTCGTCCGCACGATGACCGAGCGGCAGCGGGCGGAGGCGGATCTGATCCAGGAGCGGTCCTTTCTGAAGGCGCTCATGGATAACACTCCGGATCACGTGTACTTCAAGGATGCCGACGGGCACTTCCTCATGATCAGCAGGGCCGAAGGCAAGTCTTTCGGCATGAGCGACCCCTCGCAAGCGGTTGGCAAGACGGATTTTGATTTCTTCACGAAAGAGCATGCCGGGCCGGCGTTTGAGAATGAACTAGAAATCATGAGAACCGGGCTGCCGATGGTCGATCTTGAGGAGAAGGAGACACGCCTCGATGGCCGCGAGACGTGGGCTTCGACGACGAAACTGGCCCGTGTCGACGAGCGAGGGAAGACACTCGGAACATTCGGCATTTCCCGGGACATCACCAGGCGCAAGCAGGCCGAAGAAGAACTCGCGGGGACCTACCGCGCCCTCGAGGCAGCGACCATCCGGGCCGAGTCCGCCAATAAGGCCAAGAGCGAGTTCCTGGCCAACATGAGTCACGAGATCCGCACCCCCATGAACGGGGTGATCGGCATGACCGGGCTGCTGCTCGACACCAAACTCAACCATGACCAGCGACGCTACGCGGAGACCGTGCGCGCGAGCGGCGAGTCCCTGCTGACAATCCTCAACGACATCCTCGATTTCTCGAAGATCGAAGCAGGCAAGCTTGAGCTGGAGACATTGGACTTCGACGTCCGTGCCTTGCTCGACGACTTCGCAGCTTTGCTGGCGCTTCGCGCCCAAGACAAGGGACTGGAGTTCATCTGCGCTGCGGCACCCGACGTTCCAGCCAACCTTTCGGGCGACCCGGGGCGGCTGCGCCAGGTGCTCCTCAACCTTGCCGGCAACGCGGTCAAATTCACCCACCAGGGCGAGATTGCCGTCCGGGCGAGCGTCGAGTCGGAGACTGACACTGAGGTCTTTCTGCGCTTCTCGGTGAAGGACAGCGGCATCGGCATCCCGGCCGCCAAGCAGGGACTCATGTTCCAGAAGTTCACCCAGGCGGACGCCTCGACCACGCGCCAGTACGGCGGCACAGGTCTCGGCCTGGCCATCTCGAAGCAGCTGGCCGAGATGATGGGCGGTCAGATCGGTCTCGTGAGTGAAGAAGGGCACGGCTCGGAGTTCTGGTTCACGGCGCGCTTCGGCAAGCAGGCCGGCCTAGAACGTAACGTCCCGCAGCCGGCCCAGATCCGGGGGGTCCACATCCTCGTCGTGGACGACAGCCCCACAAATCGCGAGATCCTGGCAGCCCAGCTCAACGCTTGGGGTACCCGCTCCGAGGAGACCTCCAACGGCGCCGACGCGCTGCTGGCGTTAGCTCGAGCCAGGGACGCAGGCGACCCCTTCGCGGCGGTGATCCTCGACATGCAAATGCCGGGCATGGATGGGGAGGACCTCGCCCGGGCCATCAAGGCCGACCCAACCCTGGCCAGCACGCGGCTCGTGCTGATGACCTCCATCGGCAATAGGGGCGACGCCCGGCAAATGGAGGAGATCGGGTTTGCCGCCTATCTGGTCAAGCCCGCGCGGCAGTCCGACCTTTTCGACTGCCTTGCCGCCGTGTTGGCC
>JAYVMQ010000082.1:0-2106 GCA_043758855.1 Chloroflexota bacterium | reverse complement strand
ATTGCGGGCGCGCCGGGATCGGACGCCACGAAGTGGCCATCCCAGATCTTTTCCACCAGGGTGCGCGGTCTGTCAGCCATGTTCCACTCATGATCTAGGCCTCGTCTCACGGCGGACGAGGGATCACCGAGGTTACCAGAAGCGGGCAAATCGAGGCATCCTGGACTCCACGATGCAACCGCGAGCCTTGAGACCGTCTCCGCGCTGACCCGGAAGTACGGGTTAACGATCGGCCAGTCCCTCTCTACTTTGCTGACAGCCATGACCCCCGGCGTCTCGATCGCTTCGCGTCTCGGGTGACGCTTGCGATGCGATCCTGGGAGATCGGGCTCCGAGGCTATTGACGCACGAGGGAGCATCGGCGGGATGACTAGAGAACCACAGACCTCTCAATCGCAGGGGTTTGGGATTCCGCGAGCCATGCTCTGGACGGGAGTCGCCGCACTAGGTTCGGTGTTTCTGGTCCTGGTGATAACGCGCCGCGAGGCCCTGATGGGCCAGTTCGCGGATTTGCCGGCCATGGGCCTTCTGATTGTGGCGCTGATGATAGGCATCGGTCTCGGCAATTCCGAGGCCTCGCAGCGTCTTGTCGACTTCGCGGTCAAGCCTCGGTCGCTTGTCCTTGTTTCGCTGGTCACATTCGTTGTGCTTGCCGTGGGAACAGTGCTTGTCTTCGGGACAACGCCGCTCTCCAGTGACGAGCACATCCACCTCTTCCAGGCCCGCTTGTTTGCCCAGTTCAAGCTTGTCGGCAGCTATCCGCCGGATCTTGTTAACCGGATCATTCCGCCGGGCTACCTGCACAGCGCGATCCTTGTAGCGCAGGACGGCCGCGCCATGTCCATAACCTGGCCGGGATGGGCGCTACTGATGACACCCTTTGTATGGCTCGGCGCGCCGTGGCTGCTCGGACCTGCCATGGCCTCTCTGGGTGTCTACGTCCTGGGGCGACTTGCGACCCTGCTATCCGGTATGAGGGCGGCGGCTATCGCCATTCTCCTGACCGTGACTTCCGGCGCGTTCATCGTCTCGGGTATGAGCCTATACGCGAACGGGGGCCACATGACCTTGAGCCTTCTGTACGCGTGGCTCCTGCTCCGAGGTGGGCGGCGAGACACGGTGCTCGCTGGACTCGTAGGCGGCCTCGCTCTCAACCTGAACAACCCTTTGCCACATGCGGCGTTCGCCCTGCCGTGGGTAATCTGGCTTGCCGCCGACCGAACGCGTAGGGGCCGGCTCGTCTGGCTGGCTGCGGGCTACTTTCCTTGGCTGGTCGTCTTCTTCGGCTGGTTTCTGCAGACGTCCTCCATACAGGCGTTCCAGCAAAGTAGCGTGTCCGCGATGATCAACGTGCCGAATCTCGATGTCGTTAGCTGGCGTTTTTGGGAACTCATCCGGGGCTGGGCATGGGCCGCACCGGGCCTCTTAGTCCTGGCCCTGTTCGGGTTGCGGCGGCAATCCAGGTTCTCTGCCGCGTGGATCCTCGGGATTACCTTCTGGCTGGTGATTGTTGTGTATTGCTTCGCCCCCGTGGGTCAGGGGCTCGGCTGGGGGGCCCGCTACTATCAAACGGCATGGGGAGCACTCCCGATTCTCGCTGGGCTGCTCCTGGTAAGGCCCGGCCAAGAGGTGCTAACTCGTATCGTGGTCGTAGCGGCGCTCGCTGGGCTGGTGCTCGTAGTGCCGCTCCAAATCGGCTACGCGCACGGTCTCGCTCAGGCAGGGCAGAGCAGCTCCGCCTACATCCAGTCGCTGGAGGCGCCCGGCGTCAACCTCTACTTCGTCCGATTCGACGACCTTCACGATTCATCGATCACCCTGCTGAATGACCCGTCGCTGTCAGGTACGGCGATCTTGGCGAGCGATGGTCCGGACGCCGATCGGCAAGTCGTCGATCGTTGGTTCCCGGGAGCGCGACTCGTCACGAGCAACTCGCACGGAAGCGGCTATGCGCGACCGTGAGTTGGTGGTTGCGGAAAGGCACCCTGAAGCGCGTGGCTACTCCAGCTCGAACGCGCTGCGGAGGCGGATGTCGCGCGAGGAGTGGCCAACCTGGATCTCGTAGCGGCCCGGCTCGACGTGCCAGTTGTGGCGCTTTGCGTCCCA
>JAYVMQ010000081.1:0-24266 GCA_043758855.1 Chloroflexota bacterium | reverse complement strand
CGCGGCCAACCTTGGACGAAACACCAGCAACTTGAGGTATGGAGCGAGCTGCCCCTGGGGCGCGCGGGATTCTTCCCACGCAAATACAACAGGGATTGGTCGGGGCGAGAGGAGTCGGGCCTAGGCTAACCCGCTCGTCGGGGATCTGGATTCCGCGTCTCTACCGGGGCCGCGTGTTCGTGACTATGGGCGGCGCCAAGCCACCACTGCGCTCGGTGCGCTCCGCATGACGTCTCAGCGGATCGGCACGTGGGCACGTGTCCTTCGGCGGAGGTGTTGGATTTGGTCGGGATAGCGAGGATCATCTCAGCCGAAGGGTTCCACCATTCGGATTGGGCGCCCGGCCGGGTCGTCCGGGCGCTAGCCGGGGCTACTTGTGACGCGACACTGCCCGGGCGCGCTCCATGGCTTGCGGTCCCCGGCCGGGCTCTCTCCAGCCAGATTGGGTTACGGCTCCGGGCTCGGTTCTCAAGGGCCATCAGACCCCGTCTCGATCTTAGTGGGATGCAGCTGAGTTCGCGTGGTTCAACTCCGGTGGACAGGTCGCAGCACACAACCAGATCCCGAAGTTGATTGTAAGAGTCTTCTGGGTACCCGCGATCTCGTAAACGATGTCCAGCGCATGGCCACCTGCGTAACGCCCGGACCCGTCCCAAGACACTTGAACGCCAAGCTCCGAGATATTCGCAATGTCGCCGCCCGAAATCGCTGGCGATGATGGTTGGCACACGCCAGATATGAGTTGGGCGCTGTTGGGCACGAACGTGGAGCTGTAGTCAGACAACGATTCACGTTGGCCACCGAGGCCTTCTTCTTGTCGCGTGAACGGATTTGGCCTCACGGCAAAGGCGTCGACGTGTATGCCTCCCTGCACTTGATCAACGGCAACGTTTGTGATTCGTGCCGTTGCAGGCGACGACACACAAAGCATGATCGAGCCAAACGAATAGGGTTGGTTGGCACCGACGTTGCTAACGGCCAAGTTGAGAGCGACAGATTGGCCGCCGACGACCTGAAGTTGCGGTCCCTGCTGCGAACAGCCAGCGAGGGAGAGGGCGACGACCAGAACGGCCGCCGCCCATTTCATCGCGCGGTCGATGACTCCGGATTCCACTACTGATGCGCTTCCGCCTCTGGAGACGAGACCCACCCCGCACCGGTGCTGCCGCACAGGTACGATGTTTGCGTGAAGTGGAACGCCTCGTCGATACTCGTGTTCCAACCCGCCTGGGCCGAGAGCGATATCGGACCGAACCCAACGCCTCCGTTGATGGTCGAGTTCGTCCCCTGAGTCTTGGTCATCACCGCGCCATTGCCATATACGGCGCACGAACCCCATATGGGATGGGAGCTGTGGGGCCAGCCCAAGATCGGGTACATCAGCGCGTAGGTGCCACCGGGTGCCCACTCATGAAGTAGGACGCATGTGATGAGGTTGTCCTCGTAGTCGACCCGGTTGTAGACCTGGTTGTCATACAGCCCCGAGACATCAGCTGTTGAGCCGCCGGTCTCGGTATACGACATCGAGCCGTTCTGGGACCAACCCCCGCCGCTTCCCTGGAGAGCCAAGCCAAGGGTGTGAGTCGAACTGGTCGCCTCCTTGAATTCAACCTTGGCGCCGGTCCAGGACCAGACGTTCGCGAAGGCCTCGTTTATGCCGTACTTCCAATTGTTCTGAGGAACAAGGATGCCACATCCAAGCATCGGGCTTACGCCCGCGCTCTTTGAAAGAGACGCAGCGGTTACAAGAGAGCCCGTCGATCCTCGCAGGAGCCCGGACGGTGTCAGCTGACCTGGCTGGATACCTTGCCACGCCGTGGGCGGGTCGTATGCATCTGCTCCGCCGGGGGTACTACTCCCAAGATCGAGCCGGAGATCGACTGCTCTGTGACTGCCTGAAGACACGGTCATCGGCGCGCCAAGATCAGGTTTGACGACGCCGCCTACCGTCGTCATCTGGAGAGGGAAGTTCCACGGCAAGGCAACCGAACCGTCGGATACGAACGCCTCGAAATTCGCGATTCCTGATGGATCAAGGTCTTGGGCGGGAACACCGACCGGAGTGGCGGCAAATGAGCCTGTGCTATCCGTTGTGACCGATGCGACGATCGGCATATCCAAAGGAACACCCGCCTTCGACTTTGCTCTAGCTGTCTGGCTGGGGTAGGCGCGAATCAAGACAGTTGCTCCCGCGATAGGCACTCCGTCGCGGGAAATGACCCCAGTGATCGCTGACGACGGCACCGCTGCTGGAGCGGTGAGTGCGGCGGCGGCTACTCCGCCAGTCGTGGCAAAAGTGCCAGCGATTGCCACTGTCATCGCGAGCAGCAGGGTGGGATACCGCCGCTGGTTTCTCGGCAGCTTCAGGGTCATTGCGCCAATCCTCGCTTTGGCGATCCCTATCAAAAGGCCGCTCGAACCAACCTTGGCTTGACGGAGACGCGCAACAAGGCCGAACTCGTTTCGCATGGGTTCCTCCCCGTGACGATCACGCTCGCTGCCCCCCCCGTTGGGAAACAGGCCGATCCGTCGTCCGCAACAGGGTATCACTTGTGTTGACCGCGTGGTTGTCGGGCACGCGACAGCCGGCCCGCGCCCGGCCGGAGGGCGGCGCGGCCGGCATGCGCGGCCGAAGGCGCGCCTTGATGCAGTAGAGAAACTCGTCACAAGTGGAACGGTGCCTGGGGCCAGCTTGCTTGTCGGTCGCAACGGGTCTAGCGTGACGATCGATGACTGAACCCATCGCAACCGCTGAAGACCTGGCCCGCGAGCTTCTCGCCCGCTTGCCGGATCGGCTTGCACACACCGAGGGTGTCGCGCGGAAAGTGGAAGAGGCCGCACGGGTCTTCGAGCCGGACGAAGCTGCGGACCTGGTTGCGGCCGCGTGGCTCCACGATATCGGATATGCGCCCTGGCTCGTCGGGATCCAGATGCATGCGCTCGACGGTGGCTGGTTCCTGCAGGAACGGCATTTCCCGGAACGCGTCTGTCAGCTCGTGGCGCACCACTCGGGCGCCCGGTTCGAAGCTCGGGAGCGCGGACTTCTGGACCGGCTGGAGTATTCGTTTCCCGAGCCGGATCCGGCACTCCTCGACGCTCTCACCTATGCAGACATGACCACCAGCCCTGGCGGGCTCCCCGTGAGTTTTGATGAGCGGATCGCGGAGATAATCAGGCGATACCCGCCCGATGACCCCGTGCATCGGGCCATACTCGCCGGTCGCAGCGATCTAGCGAAGTCGGTCGACAACACGCTTGCCCGCCTTCGACGGCATGCAGCGGCCTCGGCGCAATCGGACGTGGCATAGCGCGCGGTCAACCCAGGAACGGCGTCGAACGTCCATCAAGGAAGTGGCCAATTCGCTGCCGCATCGAGGGGTGCATCTGGTAGGTCTCGATCTCGTTGGCCGGTACCCACCGGACGTCGAGCGACTCGCTGCTGGGCCGTGGCTCGCCGCCGACCATGCGCGCCGTGAAGACCAGTGAGCACTCCTGGCGGACTTCTCCGTTGCTCGTATAGAGGATCACGTGACGCGGGTTCGTGTAGACGCCGACCAGGCCCGTGATCTCGCAGCGGATGCCCGTCTCCTCCTCGACCTCTCGCACGCCGCATTGGGGAAGCGACTCGCCCGGATCCATCGCGCCGCCGGGAAGTGCCCAATTCTCGTTGTCGGACCGACGGATGATCAGGATCTCGCCCGCGTCGTTCGTCACGACGACGTTCGCCGAAGGGACGATCGTGGTCGCGGCGGGTGCCCCGGGATCGTCAAGATAGTCGATGCGAGCCATTGGTCTCCTCTCTAGCCAAGGCCGAAGGGATGGGGGCCGAGACGGCCCACACACGCTCGAAGCTCTTCATGTAGTGGTCGAAGAGCCTTCCGCGCGGCACGCGTCGGAGGTGCAGCACCGGCGACTCGACCGCGGCCGCGCCGTAGGTGTGCGCGTTGACGAACATGTCGTCGTCGAAGCGATAGATGGAGTTGTAGAGGGTGGTCGAGTGGCCGCGCAGCTGCACGCCGTCGACCTGGTCGACGCCGTCGAGGTAGTGAAGCGTCATGCGGACGCGCGAGGCGACGTCATGGCCGATGCCTTCCTCTCCGCCCCGGGCGATGACCGCTGTTGACCGAGGGTTGCCCACGAGGATTCGGACGCGGGCTCCGCGGGTTGCGGCACGCCGGATGGCGTTCGCTAGCTCGGCGTGGCCGTCCGAGAGGAATAGGGCCGAGTAGAAGAGGAGGTCGACAGAGCGGTTCGCGGCTTCAAGAAGCTCGAACCACAGATGGGTCGGCACGGCTCCACGGCTTGGATAGAGCCGCACGAGCTCGGCGGCGGCCGGTCCCGTTACATCCCGAGCGCTCGGCCAGAGTTCGCCTGCCTCCCTGCCGACGAGGCGAGCGAAAGCGACCCGATGACGGGGATACGGCGAGCGGCCGGTCGCGATCCATCGCTCGACGGTCTTGGCGTCGACGTCGAGCTGCGTCGCGACTGCATCGGTAGTGAGCCCCGCCGCCTCCATGGCGGTTCGGAGTCGGTCGTTGGCCATTACTCCTTTCTCCAGCTCGGAGTATGGGACGTCCTGCAGACGTCCCGGGTCGTCCCCTGCCCGCGGTATCGCCGTCCGGTCCACCTGCCGACGATCTGGCGGTGCCGTGCTTGCCGCTCGCCTGAGCGGGGCCGGCGCCGGCCGATCGGCCGCATGGACAGGAGATCCCGATGGCTCTTGGAAAGCACATTCCTATCAGCACCGATCTGGCGTTTCCAGCGGGCGCATACGCCGTTGGCGCCGTCGAACAGGTCATCGACTTCGAGGCCTCGACTCGCGAACAACGGGTCCAGGCCCACGATCGAGACTCGGGTCTGCCGATGTGGGCAATCTCGGTCTTCGACGCCGACCCCGAGGCGCGGACGAAGGTCGTCCGCGTCAAGATCGCGGCCCGCACCCCACCCGTGCTGCCGCAGGCGCCAGCGGGTTCGCCGTTTCCATTGGTGGCCTTCGAGGGACTGATGGCGACGCCATACGTCGACACCTCGGGTTCACGGCCGAGGCTCGCCTGGGCTTTTCGGGCAACGTCCGTTCGCGGCGTGCCCCCGAAGCCACAGGTTCCTCAAGCCGCTCATCGCATCGAGCAGGGCGGCTAGGAGCAGCCCAATGGTCGTCGATGCGTCTCGCACGACCTTCGAGCCGGCGTCGCTGGCGGTGCTCACGCGCCGCTACGGCGCCGGCGCGCCTCGCGTCGTGGAGCTGATCAGGCGGACAAGGGGATGCACTTCGCCGATACGGCTGGTAGGCGAGTCGGTCGCAGCGTCGGCGTCAAGCGGGGAAGTCCTCGCTCGTCGATCGACCGACGCCGAGGCTCCAGGCTTCGTCCTCACGGCCTGCGGGAATCGAAGGGCATCGAGGTGCCCGCCGTGCTCTGAGATCTACCGGCGTGACGCCTACTTCCTCGTAGCGGCAGGACTGGCGGGCAGCGAGGCGAAAGGCGTATCGACGTCGGTCGCTTCGCACCCGGTCGTCTTCGCCACGCTGACGGCGCCGTCCTTTGGCGCGGTCCATCGGCGCGTGGTCCGCGGAGAGCGCGTGCTTCGCTGTCGACCCACCGGGCAGGTCGGGCAGTGCCAGCACGGAGTCCCGACTGGGTGCCTTGAACGCCACGGCGAGGGAGACCTCCGGATCGGACAGGCACTCTGTCCCGACTGCTACGACTACGAAGCGGCGGCAGTTTGGAACGCGGCTTTCGGCGCCTTGTGGCGCCGGACCGTCACCTACCTGCCTCGGGAACTCGCAGCACTGGCGCGACTGAGTGTTCGAGCACTGCGGTCACAGGTCCGCGTCACCTATGCCAAGGTCGCGGAGTTCCAGGCCCGCGGCGTCGTGCATGTCCACACGGTCGTCCGGCTCGACGGACCCGACGGCCCGGAAACCGCGCCGACGGCGTGGGCGACGGCGCAGCGTCTAGCGGAGGCCGTCGGCCGCGCCGCGGCGCGAGTCTCGGTCACGGTTGAGGGACCCAGTGGACGCGAGCTCGTCGTCCGGTGGGGCGAGCAGATCGATATGCGCCCGATATCTCCCGACCTGCAAGACGGACGCGTGAGCCAGACCGCAGTCGCCGGCTACATCGCGAAGTACGCAACCAAGGATGCGCAGGTCGCCGGCGGGCTGGATCGACGGATCCGATACGAGCGGCAGATCGAGCTGGCCAGCGTGACCGAACACGCTCGCCGCCTGATGTCGTCGGCCTGGAGCGGTAATCCGCGCTGGGCGCACAGCTTCGGCTTCCGTGGCCATTTCCTAACCAAGGGTCGCCGCTACTCGGTGACGTTCCGCGCACTCCGCGGTGCACGGGCGGCGTTCCGGGAGCAGGCGGACCCGTGGCTGGCCGAAGTTCGGGCCAGGGCGAGAGGGCACGATGTCGTCATCGTGCGAGCTCTCCGCTTCGCGGGATCGGGTCTGAGCGGAGCCGAGCAGGCGATCGCCGCGAGCATCCGACAGGGCGAAGTCGCCGAGGGAAACCTCAGGGCGGCCTGGCGCAATGCGCGCGCCTACGACGTCGGGCGCGTTCATCGGATTAACCTGATCGAAGAGGGCGAAATCGTCCGATGAGCGAACGCCCGGTGGCGGATCCGATCATCACTGCCTTGCGCTTGGCGCTCGCGGAGATCGCGGCGCGCCGGGCTGCTGACTCCGCCGCAAGCCGTGGCAAGATGGCACCGACAGCGAAGCGAAAGGACACGGCTGCATGAGCCCATCGACGGCACCGAACCGATGAAACGACTACCCGCGACCGTCGATGACCTCCGCGGCCTTCGCGCCGCGCGGTGGATCCGCGAGTCGACCACGGGCCAGTTCGACCGCTACGGCCCGGAGGCGCAGGCGGAGCTGCAAGATGGCTCCATAGCGCGTCTCGGCCTGGTCGAGACAGGTGCCCAGTGGCGCATCGCTCACAGTGGACGGACCGTCTATCGCAGCCCGGCCATGGCGGCGATGCTGGAAGCCGCCGCTGCCGGTGCCTTCGACGTCCTGCTCGTCGGCTATGTCAGCCGCTGGCAGCGGAACCTGCGCCAGACGCTCAACCTGCTCGAAGACGCCCTGCACCCTGCCGGCGTTGCCGTCTGGTTCTGCGACGAACAGATCCTCTCGAGCTGTGAGCGCGACTGGGACCAGCTCGTGGCCGAAGCCACCGACGCCGAGCGCTACTCGCGCCGGCTGTCCCGCCGCATACGCGAGGGCTACGCGAGCAAGCGCGCCAAGCAGCGCGACCCAGGAGGCCGGCCTCCGTTCGGCTTCCGGCGGGACGAGCGGAAGCTTCTCGAACCGGTCCCCGAGCAACTCGACACCGTGCGCAAGGTGTTCGAGCTCGCAGCTGCGCGCCTCACCGATCGCGAAGTCGCAGACCGGACCGGGCTCGGGTTGTACACCGTCCGCGGCATGCTCAACAACTCGCTGTATGCCGGTCGCCTGCTTGATGGCTCCGACGCCCACTGGCCACCGATCATTCCGCGCGGAATCTGGGACGACGTACAGGGGGTCCGCGAGACTCGGCGCACCCGTGACGGTCATCCGGCCACGCATCGGACCTATGCGCTATCGATGCTCCGATGCTCAGCCTGTGGTCGCAGGCTTATCGGGGATACGGGCCGTTATCGACACACGGAGCCGTGCGAGGCCTTCGTCGCGGCTTACCACGCTCCGGCCAAGGCGATCCGCGGGCAGCACCGCCGCACGCCCGGTCACAGCTATCAGGCCGCCGAGTATGAGCACGTGGTAGGCAAGATCCTTGAGCGTGTCTCGCTCGGAGCCGACACGATCGCCGAGGCAATGACAGGGCAGGGGACCGCCGGCATCGACCGCTTCGCTCTGGCCCGGATTGAGCGCGAGCGTGCCGACGTTCTGGCCGCCTATCGCCGGCATCGCGACCCGATCCGTCTCGAAGCGGAAATGGCCCGACTCGACGAGGCCGAGAAGAGCGCGAGGAACGCGGCAGAAGAAGAAGGGCTCGACCCGGCGGAAGCGGTCGACTTCCTGCGCAACTTGCCGGCGCTCTGGGAAGAGGCGCCAAACGCCCGCCGCGCGCTGGCAGAGTCTCTGTTTGAGTCGGTGGACGTCCTGGGGCTCGACACGATGCACTTGGAGCCGACGCCGGCAGCCGTCCGCAGGGGCCTCGCGGAGGCATTTCGTGCTGATGAGCTTGTTATGGTCGGGGCGAGAGGATTTGAACCTCCGACCTCATCGTCCCGAACGATGCGCGCTGCCAAGCTGCGCCACGCCCCGACCGAAATGCCCTCTGAGGGCCCCGGAATAATAGCAGGGAGGTCGACGGGCGGGTAGCAGCTGGGCGGGTAGCAGCAGAAAAGCCTGCCCATTCGGGACCCCGGCCCAAGCCTGCCGTAAACGGAGATTGAACGCCGCGCAGATTCGCGCCTCTTAGTGGTATGGAGGCTGCCATCATCGACGCAGTGGACCGAGGACGCGAAGGGGACCGCCAGGTCTCAATAGAGTTGGTCGGGCGCGCGGTACGCGGCGACCGAGGGGCTTTCGACCGGCTTGTCGAGCCCCATCTTGGGGTCGCCCTCGGCGCGGCGTGTCTGATCACCGGCGGCGAGGCGGACGCAGCCGACGCGGTCCAGGACGCGCTCTTGACGAGCTGGCAGTCGCTCGAGGGCCTGCGCGATCC
Source organism: Chloroflexota bacterium (assembly GCA_043758855.1). Lineage (GTDB taxonomy): Bacteria > Chloroflexota > Limnocylindria > Limnocylindrales > CSP1-4 > Fen-1039. The sequence continues at coordinate 15,594 of JAYVMQ010000081.1, read as the reverse complement.
GCAGTTGTTCGCGGCCTGGTCCGCCGGATCGTGATCCGTTCGGCGATGCGGTTCGTGCGTCGTCGGCATGGGCTCGTTGAGTTGAACCTTAACGCACCGGGCCCAATCGATTCGCTGGAACGCGAGTTCGACCGGCGGCAACTCGCTCGGGCTTTCGCCCGGCTGGACTCGAAGGATCGGGTTCTGCTCACCCTTCACCACTACTGGCAGATGCCCGTGGCCGAAAGCGCGCAACTTCTCGGCGTGCCCGAGGGAACGGTGCGGTCCCGCGTGCACAATGCCCTCAAGCGGCTGCGCGCGAGTTACGACGCGGAGGTGCGCCGATGAACGACAGGTTCGAACTCGAGGTTACGGCAACACTGGCCAAGCTGTCGAGGGTCGACCGCTCAACCGTCGAGCTGACCCGCGCCTCGATCGCAGCTCTGCCGGATCGGAGATCTTCCAGAACTGCTCGCGTCGGCTTGCGTCTGGCGAGCTGGTCGGTGCGGCGGAGACAGGCTCTTTCGCTGGTCGGCTTGGGGGCGCTGGTGGTCGCTATCGTGGGCGTCTCGCTTTTCGGGCGATTCCAGAGTGCACCTGTTGGGCCGGGCTCGCCCACGCCCTCGACGGAGACACCGCTTAAGACCGCGAGTGCGCCGCCCAGCGTCAAGCCGACGCCCACTTTGACCGACCGACCGCCCCAAGCCTTCGACGAGACGCTGCCTGTCGTCTACACCGGCGGGAGCCTGCGCACGCTCGGCTGGGCACCGGACGGATCGGCCTTCGCCATCCTGGACCAGCAGAGAAGCTCCGACTTGCTGTCGACGGTCCATCTAATCGACCGATTCGGCGTCGAGACGCAGTCCATCGACGCGTCGCAATTCGCCTGGCTAAGCCCGAGCGCCTTGGTGATCATTCGGTTCCAATCTGGGCCGGATGGTGACAAGCAGCACGCTTACGTCGGCCGGGTGGGATCCCAAGAGCTAACCCCGATCCCGGGAAGCTACTACTGGATTGTGGCCGGTCCGTCGGGCGCAGTGGCGCTGATGAAGGACTGGGATGGAACCCTGGCCTCGCAACCGCAGTACGTCGTGATGTCCGGCGGAACCCCCAGCGCGCCGCGCAGCGGATATCCGACGGCATGGTCGCGTGACGGCAGCATGCTCGCCGTATTCCACCCAACTTCGACGCCCCCTCCGGGCGGCGGCGGTGGCGGCCAGACCGCGGGCTGGCTGGAGGTCGTGCGGTCCACCGGCGAGAGCGTGGCCTCCGCCCGCAAGATCCAATCGCCGATCACAGCCTTCGTCGCGTTCAGTCCGGACGGCGGCCGGGTCGCTCTGGACGGCGCAGCCAACTCGGCCGGGACCGGCAATATCAGGGTGCTGAACATCGGGTCGGTGCGAGTGGATGCAGTCGGAGTCCAGGTGGGCGGCATTGTTGGCCAGGCATTCACATGGGCCGGCAACGACGAATTGCTGTTCGGCGACTCGTCGTGGTCGGCGAAGACGGGAAAGGTGGCCACATCCCCGACGAGCGATGTCTATGGCGCATCCGGCCTCGGGATGGTGGTCAGGGGCAGTAACGCCACCCACTTGTTCACCTGGACGAATCCGAATGCCGGCGCCGTGACAAGCGGGACGTTCTCGCTGGGGGCGAGCACCTCGAACGCGATTCCTGATCGGGCCTGGTCCCCGGACGGCAGGTCGCTGGTTCTCATTTCCGGCGACTCGATGGCTGCCCGCATGGACGCGGTGATGGTCCGCTTCTAGGGCGCGACTTCGATCTTTCCCAATGCACGCCAGGATGACTTTGGGCAACCGTTCGACGGGGTGCGTGCCGTCGGGGAACGCAGAATGGCCCTTTTCTGGCCCGCAGCCACGTTCAGCCGAAGTGCCTGACCGGCTGCGAGTGGCCGATCCTTCGCTCAGGCGGTCTCGGAAGTGGCGCGCCCTTGCCCAATGCTCGTCTGGTGTTCAATCGGCAGGATCTGGCGGTTGCGCCGCGCCGACACGGTGCGGACCGATTTGCGCCTGGAGGGTGCGGCGCCATCTCGCAGCCACTCCCGCAAAGAGGAAGCCGGAGCGCTTGTGCGCCCCGGCTTCGTTCGTTCTACCTGATCGGCGGCCCCATGGCGCCCACGAATTGCTAGTACTGGAACAAGAGCTCGCGGTACTTCGGAAGCGGCCACAACTCGTCGGAGACCAGCGTCTCCAGCTCGTCCGCGGCGGCGCGGACCTCGTTCTGGGCCGCGATGACCTTGTCATGGAAGGCCTTGGCCTCGGCGTGCACGGAACCCGCCTCGTGGGCGGCATGCTGCGCGTGCTCAAGAGCGTGGATGGCGTCTACGAGTTGGTCTGACACAGCGGCAACGGTTGCCGCTGTGTGAACGACGCCCTTGGAGTTGCCGGCCGCGGCGAGCTCGCCCAAGTACTTGACGGCCGCGGGCAGGATCATGGTCTTGGCCATATCCAGCGTGCAGTTGGCCTCGATGTTGGAAACCTTGACGTAGCGCTCCCAGTTGATTTCGACGCGCGCGGCGAGCTCACGCTCGGAGAGGACGCCGAAATGCGAAAAGACCTTCTTGGCCTTCGCGGTCGAGAGGGCCGGGAGGGCGTCGATGGTGCTCCTATTGTTCGGCAGCCCGCGCCTGGCAGCCTCGGCGTGCCACTCCTCGGAGTAGTTGTTGCCCTCGAACAAGACCTGCTTGTTGGCCTTGATGATCCCCGACAGGATCTTGGCTAGCCCGGCAAAGTCGCAGGATTCGAGCTTGTCGAGCTCGTCGGCGAGCTTCTCAAGAGAGTCCGCAACGGCCGTGTTGAGAACGGTCTGGGGCCAGTAGATCGGGGCCGAAGAACCAACGGCGCGGAACTCGAACTTGTTGCCGGTGAAGGCAAACGGCGAGGTCCGGTTGCGATCTGTTGCGTCCCGCGGCAGGATGGGCAGGGTGGTGACGCCCAACTCCATGGTCCCGCCGGTTTTGGAGGTGGAGGCCGCACCCTTCTCCAGCTGCTCGACCACGTCCTCGAGCTGGGTGCCAAGGAAGATGGAGACGATGGCCGGAGGAGCTTCGTTGGCGCCGAGGCGATGGTCGTTGCCGGCGTCGGCAATGCCGGCCCGCAGCAGGTCCGCGTGAACGTTGACGGCCCGGATGACGGCGGCCAGGAAGGCCAGGAACTGGGCGTTGTCGTGCGGAGTGTGGCCGGGATCGAGAAGGTTCTCACCCTCGTCGGTGGCCATCGACCAGTTGTTGTGCTTGCCCGAGCCGTTGATGCCCGTGAAGGGCTTCTCATGGGGCAGGAACATGAGGTCGTGCTGGTGCGCGATGCGCTTCATCGTGCTCATCACGATCATGTTGTGGTCTGACCCGACAGAGGTGGCCTCATAGACGGGGGCCATCTCGAACTGGGCCGGAGCAACTTCGTTGTGGCGGGTCTTGGACGGGATGCCCAGGCGCCAGAGTTCGCGGTCGAGATCCATCATGAACGCCAGCATGCGCTCGCGGATGGTGCCGAAATACTGATCCTCCAGCTCCTGGCCCTTGGGCGAGGGGGCGCCGAAAAGGGTGCGTCCGGTGAGGATGAGGTCTGGGCGCAGCTCGGCCAGTCGGCGGTCGACCAGGAAGTACTCCTGCTCGGGCCCGATCTGGGTGAAGACCCTCTTGGCGGAGGTGTTGTCAAACCAGCGCAGGACGCGCAGGGCCTGCTTGCCCAGAGCCTCCTGTGAGCGCAGCATCGGGATCTTGTGGTCCAAAGCCTCGCCGGTGTACGAGACGAAACCGGTGGGGATGGTCAGAGTCACGCCGTTGGGCTCGACCTGCAGGAACATCGGGCTTGTGACGTCCCAGGCGGTGTAGCCGCGGGCCTCGAAGGTGGATCGGATGCCGCCTGACGGGAACGAGCTCGCGTCCGGCTCGCCCTGGACCAGGCCCTTGCCTGAGAACTCGGCGATGGTCTGGCCGTCGCCGGTGGGGCTTAGGAACGAGTCGTGCTTCTCAGCGCTGCCGCCGGTCATGGGCACGAACCAGTGGGTGTAGTGGGAGGCGCCATGTGCCATCGCCCACTCCTTCACGCCCTGGGCGACGGCGTCGGCGATGGCCGGATCGAAGGGTACGTGGCCGTCGATGGTGTGACGCAGCTTCTTGAAGACCGGCTTGGCCAGATACTGGCGCTGGGCCGCTTCTCCGAACACGTACTGGCCGTAGATGTCTTCACCGGCGTGCTCGAGGTAATCCTGAGTGGAGGCAACCTTGTGGTTCGAAATTGCCTCGATGGCCGTTTGACGTGCGGTCACTGCGACTCCTATCGATTGTTGGGAAAAGTGCGTGCCTCTTCCGCGATTCCCCCGTGGTTGGCCGCTGAGTACCTATCCAAGGGTCAAGAATGAAACTTAACGGACTGAGCGGAGATGTCCAAGCCTTCGGCCCCGGCAGACGCCAAAACGACTCGCAATTGAAACCCTTTCGAGTAGCCCCCCGGCGCGTCCGCTACTGCGCCGCCTGCGAATGTGCTGCTTGCGCAGCGGCGAGGCCCAGTTCGAAGTCCTCCCGCAGGTCCTCTACGTCCTCCAGGCCGACCGAGCAGCGGAGCAGGCCCTGGGCGATACCACTCACCTTGAGTGCGTCCGCGTCGAGCTGGCGGTGGGTCGTGGAAGCTGGGTGTGTGGTGATCGTTCGGAACGCCCCGAGAGAGGCCGTCCGCTCGGCGATCCGCATGGCGTCGAGGAAGGCCTGACCGGCCGCGCGCCCGCCGCTCAACTCAAAGGCAAGCATCCCGCCAAAAACGTCCAGCTGGCGGACGGCGACCGAATGGTACGGACTCCCCGGCAGGCCTGGATAGTGAACCCGCTCGACGACGCTTTGCGCCTGTAGCCAGACCGCCAGATCGAGGGCCGTCTCGCTATGCCGCTGCATTCGGAGAGCCAACGTCGGGATGCCGCGCAGCACCAGGAATGCCGCGATCGGCGCCAGGGCTCCGCCAACATCCACGAGGATCGGGCGGCACGCATCCACTCGCTCGCGGCTGCCAACCACGACCCCCGCCAGCACGTCCGCGTGCCCGGAGATGTACTTCGTGGCCGAATGCATAACCAGGTCCGCGCCGCGCTCGATGGGCCGGCACCCGAATGGTGACGCAAAGGTGTTGTCGACGAGTAACAGCGCTCCGTGGCGATGGGCGATCTCGGCCAGCGCGGCGATGTCCGAGACGATGATTGTGGGGTTTGAGATCGTCTCCACGTACAGAAGCGGCGAGCCGGTTCGACCAAGGGCCGCATCCACGGCCGCGAGATCCGTTGGGTCGACGAACTCGGTCGTCACGCCGAGGCCCGCCAGAACGCGGGTCAACAGGTCGCGGGTGGTGCCGTAGACCGCTTGCGTGGCCACGATCGTCTGCCCGGCCCGAACCACTGAGACCAGGGCGGCGTGGATTGCCGCCATGCCGGTGGCGAAGGCCAGGCCTGCCTCAGCCCCTTCCAACTCGGCCACTGCTGCACCAAGTGCGGCGGTTGTGGGGTTGTCGATACGGCTGTAGGCGTAGCCGCGTCTGGCGCCCGTCAAAACGTCCCCAAGTTCCTCGGCGTCGGCAGTTGAGAACGCAGCGGCCTGATAAATCGGGATCGCTGAAGGAACCTGATGGACCTCGGGTGTCCGGGTCGCGGCAAGAATCGCACGGGTCGAGAAGCGGGCCATGGAGAGATGCTAACGGATGACGTAGTCGGGCGGTGATTGGCTGACTCTGCGCGGCAGCGTACGACCACTCGGTCTGGCCTGGTGGGCAGCTCGACCGTGGCCTCCGCGCCGCGTTAGCATCTGCAGCATGGCTCCCGCCCCGCCCGACCAACATCGAATCGAGCGACTAATCGATGCCTTGGAAACCGAATTTCCGGCTGGTCCCGACTCGGCGCGGGTGGAGATGGCTCGGGCGCCCGGGCGAGTTAACCTGATCGGCGATCACACGGACTACAACGAGGGTTTCGTCCTGCCGGTGGCGATCGAGCTGGATACGTGGATCGCGTTTCGGCGGCGGCAGGACGGGCACGTGCGGGTGGCGTCGCGGCAATCGCACGAGACCGGCTCCTTCTGGATCGACCAGCTCGACCTAGCCGACGGCAACGGCTCCGGCAGTGGCTCCGGCAGTGGCTCCGGCGGCCCGCGCTGGACAGACTACGTTGCCGGCACCGCCTGGTCGCTGCGTGAGGCCGCCCTTCCAGTTCGCGGCTTCGACGGCGTCGTGGACTCGTCTCTGCCGCTGGGTGCCGGCCTTTCTTCGTCCGCGGCCCTGGAACTCGTCTCGGCCCTAGCGCTACTGGGCGGTGGCCATGTCCTGGCCGCGCCCGCGCTCGCGGCCCTGGCCCAGCGCGCCGAACGGGACTACGTCGGCGTCGATTGCGGGATCATGGACCACTTCGCAAGCGCTGCCGGTCGCGAGGGCCGCGCGCTGCTGCTCGATTGCCGCTCCCTCGAGACACGCCACGTGGCTCTGCCGTGGGGCTTGCGGGTGGTGGTGTGCGACACAGGCTCGCCGCGCGACTGGCGCAACTCAACCCAGCACGACCGGCGCGTCGAGTGCGGCCGGGTTGTCGCCCTGCTGTCCGAGAAGATGCCCGGGCTGTGCTCGTTGCGCGACCTGGACATGGCAACCTTGCGGCGCCATCGCGGCCTCCTGCCCGATGCGGCCGCCCGCCGGGCAGAACACGTGGTCGCGGAGAACGGACGTGTCCTAGCGACGGCAGGGGCCCTGGAGGCGGGTGATCTCGACCAGCTGGGCCGGTTGTTCGCCGAGTCGCATGCCTCGTTGCGCGATCTGTACGAGGTCAGCGCCCCGCCTCTCGACACGATGGTGGAAGTGGCCAGGGCAGTCCCGGGTGTTGTGGCATCGCGCATGACCGGCGCCGGCTTTGGCGGTTGCACGGTCAACCTGGTTCTGGCGGACGCGGTGCCCGCCCTCCAGGCCGCAGTGAGCCGCGAGTACGACCGTCGGACGGGACTGCGGGGCCGCGTGTGCGCGGTTGCGGTCGTCGATGGAGCCGGGCCACTCGCAACGGCCTGAAGTCCTGGACGGGCAAGGGAGCCCGTTTCACCGTGTCGGATCTCAGCCGCCGGGTCGTACCCAAATGGGTGTTGCTATCGTTGGATGGCAGGCGTACGGTGTTGAGGTCTCATCCGCGCCAGGGTCCCTCGGAGGCATGATGCAGGCAGCGACGGCGGCTTCAGGTTCGCGACTTATTCGCGCAGACGGCGGGGTTGTCCCGCTCATGGCCGTACCGACTCGCGCCGCGTACAACCTCGAGTGGAGACCCCGGGCGGGGAACATCAGCGGTGACACTCGAGCTGGCTGGCCCGCGCGGTAGGGGCCGACGCCGCTACCGCTAACCAGCGTGCCAAGACCGGCGCCAAGGTGTGCCGGTCTCGTGTTGTCTGCGGGGTGGCCTCCGGCCTAGGGCGCGGTCTCGGCCCGGGCCGGGGCGTCGGGGAGCTTGAGACGGTTCCGGCGGGCTATGTCGCCAAGGAACTGCGCCGACGGCTTCGGAGACCGCTCCTGCGTCACGCGGTCCACCGCGATGAGACCAAATTCCATTGCGTAACCCGCGGACCACTCAAAGTTGTCGAAGGCGCTCCAGTGGATATAGCCCTTGAGGGGGATGCCTGCCGCGATGAGCGGATGGAGTGCCTTGAGGCCTTCGGTGATGAACTCGATGCGCTCGGCGTCATCGGCCGTGGCGACGCCATGTTCCGTGACGACGACGGGCTTGCCGGGCAGCAGTTCGGCAACTCGAGTGACGGTGGCTGCCACCGCCTGCGGCCGGAATTCGTAGCCCATCTGCGTCCGTCGCATCCGCTCGCCATTCTCGGCCGCGACTTCCATGCCGATGTGGCCGCTGGTCTGCCGGCGAATGATCTGCGCCACGAGCAGCTTCTCCACAGGCCCAACGGAGAGACCCACCCTGGCCAGTAAGCCGACGGTTTTCGATAGTTCGATGCGGGTTCGGGTGTACGTCTGAACGCCGATGAAGTCGTCGTCCTTGGACGCCTTGAGGAAGACGTCCTCGCCCTTCTTCCGGGCATATTCCATGGCCGACCTGCCGCCGCCGTTCGACTCCCACTTAAGCATCGAATGAGTCTGGCCGACCATCGCCCCCGGTCGTATCTGCTTGATGGCTGCCAGGGCGAGCTGGTGGGCCTTGATGAGCTGTCGAGTGGACCGGTTCCAGTTGCCCAGGCCGTGGGTTCCCGGCGGGAACCCCAGGGCGCCCAGGTAGCCGCCGAAGGCGACGACGCCCGGCTCATTGATCGTGCAGTACCAGTCGACCTTGTCGCCGAAAGCCTCAACGACGCGCCGTACGTAGCGCTCGAAGAGTGCCGGAGTCCGCTCGCTGAGCCAGCCGCCTCGCTGCACGCGGCAGGGTGAAGTGGTTGAGCGTGACCATCGGGATCAGCTTGCTCTTGCGGCAGAGCGCAATCATCTTGCGATAGTGGTCTATTTGGGTCTCGTTGAAGACGCCGTCCGTTGGCTCGATCCGGGCCCACTCCACCGAAAAGCGGTACGTATTGAAGCCAAGGCCCTTCAGAACCGCTATGTCGCGTGGGTAGCGGTCGTAGTGGTCGATGGCCGTGCCGCTCGGCTCCTTACGCGGGGAGCCGGGTCGAAGCTCCCAGTCCCACCAGTCGCTGTTCGCGTTGTTGCCCTCGACCTGGTGGGCAGCAGTGGCGGTGCCCCATAGGAAATCGCCCGGAAACTTCAGCTCACTCATCGCTGGGCAGCGTAGCGAAATCGGACCCGCAATTCAGGCAGGTTCGACACGAAGATCGGGAGAGAGATTCTACCGATCCGAACTTTGCAGCTCGGTTTCCGCAGGGTCTGCCGGCTGAGTGGCCGGCTCGTCTTCGACGGCGGCTCCATCGATCGGCTCCGTTGGGAACGTCCAGTCGTCCCCTGGGCCAGGTTCCCCTGGTCCAACCGCCCAACTGTTGACTGGCGCAGGGATTCCGGCGCCCCCCGGGCTCGCCGTCGGCATAAGTAGCTCAGGTGTCTTGTCGGCTTCCGGACTCTTCTCGTCGTCCATCACAACTACCTTGATCTTGCGTGGCCGTAGTACGGCCGGCCGTTCCGACATCAACTGCGCCTGCCTGAGGCGTCTGTGCTTAGCGTCGGCGCCGGTCGCTTCGTAGAGCGGATGGTTGGTCGGGGTGGCGGGACTCGAACCCACGATCTCGTGCTCCCAAAGCACGCGCCTTACCAACTAGGCCACACCTCGATGAGTGAATGATACGGCGGCTGGCGATGTTGGTTGGCTAGACTGCTCTCAATCATTCGGCTGCGGTGGGATATCGAGGAGGAACCGTGTCGATCCTCGACGGTGTTGGTGGAATAGACGGCTCAAGCGCAGCGAAGGCGTGACGCTTGAAGTCGTCGTCATCGGGCTAGCGGACCTCGGCGACGGCTCAGGTGCTACCGATTCCCGAGCAGATCAACGTTGATCCATCAACGGCGATGAGGACGATGCGACCATTGGATACGAGGGGAGGCACGCCGTGAAGGTCGTCCGACGAGTCGTCTCGAGCCCAATTCGCACCTGTGGGAGACGACCATATGAGTGGCTTCGAATTCTGAACGCCCAGTGAGATCAGGCCGCCCGTGACGCCCCCGAGCGACACTATGAAGGCGTGTCCCAAGCCCTTGCCGTCAACCTGGCTCCAGCGTACGCCATCGGTCGATTTCCATACTCGGGCTTCCCCGGTGCCACTTATGTCTGTCGACCATCTCACATAGCTCGTGACCGCAACGATACCCGAAGATGTCGCGGTCATTGCCGAGACCGGGGCGCTGTCTGCAAGCGATGTCTTCGTCCATCGGTCGCCGAGTGGCGAGACCCATGCCGCCGCCTGTCCGCCGCTGGCCCCGACCGCGACGAATTGATCTTCCACGATTGCTACACCAACAACCGACCCATCCAAGCCAACAGCGGGACGCCAGGTCCGACCGTCGGTGGAGAACCAAGCCGGAGACCCCGAGCGATTCTGGCCGGCGATCACGAAACCTGACTTCTTTCCCGCGACCGCTTGGACTTCAAGCTGACTCATGTCCGGGTTTGGTGCCGATCTCGCCCAACTCGATAGGTCCGACGAAGTCCAGATCAACGGTCGGCGATAAGCCATGGGTCCCTGCCCCGTTACCTCGGTCGAGGTAACGATGAAGACATTGTCACTCAGGGCGATGGCAACCGGACAGGCAGCGCTTTCCGGAGGAAGCAGCGTCACTGGTGACCACGTCCGCCAGTCGTCGCTGGTCTCAATAGCGACTTTGGAAGAGGCGTCGACTCCGCTCGCCCGCACCCGCGTGAAACCTCCTGCCGGCGAAATCGACATGCATTTCGGAGCGCTCTCGCCCGACACAAGACGAACTTGGCTCCAGATCGCCGTCCAGCTCGGAGTCGTCCGAGCCGTCGGCGATGGCGGGACAGTCCAGGGTGGCGTCGGCTGAGCGGCCTCGCCGGAAGGATCGACTACCTGACCGCATGCGGACGCGATGACAGCAAGTGACGCCAGAAGACTAGACGCTCGTGCGAAACGCTTCCACCAAGGGGCTGCCAAATCTCGGCCGACGCCGGTCGCGACCCGTGTCAAGTCAAACATACATCCCCACATAGGACCCCGAATCTGAGACCCTGCTGCGTGTCGCCAGCTCCTAGAACGGCTCGAACCCTCCTGCCGGCACAATCTGCGGACTAGCCGGTCGTCCAGCCCTTCTGGACTGAGGGGTCGTTGCGCGAGTCTGTCTGCTGCTCGGTGTAGCTCGCAATGGTCCAGCGATCGCCGACGAGTATCATTTGCGCGGTTACAGAATTGGTGACCCACCCACCCCAAATCAGTTCGTCCGTGCCCGTGTCTCCTTGCGCAGTGACTTGATAGATCACATACGTAGCCGCGAGAACGAGCCCCCCTGCGGAGACGTCGGCACTGGCTACGTCCAATCGATCAAGCCGCGACGACAGAGTCCTTGGTAGCGGCCGCGTCATGATATCGGTCGCCCAGCTCCGCAAGTTTCCAAGTCGTCGAGAAAGCGCCTCACCGGAGAAGTGCGTCGTATAAGCACCCACGATCCTGGCATCCAGCTGCCGGAACTGCTCAGTCGACAGTTCGCCGGCGTCGAAGCCGTCCGGAAGGATTGACTGTTGATGATCCACCAGAATCGCTGCGCTAAGTGCGGAAGTGGCGTCGCTGACTTGCGAAGCCGTGAATGTGGGTTCAGGTGCGGGTGACGCTGGGGCTGCGGCGAGCGCGGACCTAAACACCCCGAACGTGAGCAGGATGATCGCAGTAGCGAGGATGCCCGCCGGACTTCCTACCCGCCGCAATCGTGGGCGCTCCAAAGACAGAGTCCTGAGGCATGCCGATGGGCGCATCTCACGGGTTCAAAGGGGCTGGTACCAACTGGGGAAGGGTTGGCTTGGCTTGTTCCTGCGGAAGGTACTCATCGCCCGATCGTGCGCTCGTGTCTTCCTTGGACGCGAGTATGTCAGTCTGCCATTCGATGACGAGCCAGTGGCCACTGGCTCGGTCTAGCTGGGCCGTGAAGCTCATCGTGTTCCACGCCGCTGTGGTCAGTTCGTGTCCCTTGGCGTCAACAGGTTGGGCATCTTTGTGGTAGATAAGGTAGGTGCCGGTCACGGTGGCAGCGTTTCCGTCCAAGGTCAACGACGAAACCTTGACGTCAGAGACTTTGGCCTCAAGGGTGTGCGGCGTTGGCCCTTTGGCAGCCCTGTCCGCCCAGTTGAGGTCCCGGCCAAGGACCTTTGTGAGAGCGGCTCCGCCGAAGTACTCACGATGGGCCGATGAAATACTGCTGCGGAGTTGGCCTTTGGCGGCGGTATCAACATGGCTTACCTGGAGTCCAGGGGGAAGTATCTCCTGCTCATAGTTCGACTGAATAGCGGCATTGAGGAACTTCGTGATCGCATTGCTATCTGCCGCATTCGATGGGGAAGTGCTGGTTACAAGAAGTATCCCAACCAGCAACGCGAGTCCAGCCACGCCGATGGCTAGACCGAGCGCTGCGCGGATCTTGTTGGACACGCCCGACTCCTTCGTCTAGATGTTGGCGGGATCGATGTGAACCTGGAAGAGCAGGTAGCCACCTGGGTTCGGTGGGTAGTGGTCCGCTCCATTCCACCACGTGTGCCAGTAGCCAGGCGAATGCTGGTCCGCCCAATCGTAATATGTGTTCCAGCCGGTCTCGATCTTCACATGATCGATGTTCCACCATCCGCCGCCTTCGCTGGCAAAGAAGATGAGGTCGCCGTAATAGAGATAGTTGTGTGGCTCGGCAAATGAGATTCCGTAGTTGGTATGGACTAGCCAACCACCACCTGGTCCCGACGAGCCGTTATTGTGATCCTTGTAGACGAGGAAATAGTACAAGCTCCAGCCCACAGCCCAACTGGGTGAGTGGTTCGGCATCCAGGTGAACTTGTCCTCCCACCAGGTGTCGGCATAGGCGTCGCCATTGCCCTTGTTTACCATGGTGTAGCTACCCCCTTCGTTCATCGCTCGCGATGCAAACGAGGTGCAGTCGGCTGAGTAGCAGTACCATCCGTCCGGCGACATCGTGTACGGAATGCCGCAGTCGTCGTAGTGGCTGTCGGCGTATTGGGCTGCCTGCCATCCATTCCACGGATCGTTCGCCAACGCGCTACCGGCCGACCCGCCGAGCATGCCGACGGCTGCAACGACAGCGATGAGCGCCCGCCATTGTTTTCTGCTTTGCACGTGACCCCCCCTTTGAAACCAAACCATACGACGTGGGCAAAGTACATAGTTGTTGTACCTCTGTCACCTATGAGCGGGACGATCAGGTATGGTCGACATGTCCGTCGACAACGCAGATGGGAGTGGCGCAAAACCCTACATCGCCCTCGGCGCGAACGGATTGAGGTTCGCTACCACGTTGAGCGGATGGTCGGGGTGGCGGGACTCGAACCCACGATCTCGTGCTCCCAAAGCACGCGCCTTACCAACTAGGCCACACCCCGAAGAGTCAATGATACGCCGTCGGTCTGCCCGGCCCCTGACACGCCGGCGCCCACACGCCGACGCCGACGCGGTGCGGGCTCGCTAGAAGCCCGGGATCCTTACGCGGTGCCAGCTCCGACCCATTCAGCCATTGGCTTGGACGCCCAGAAGCGGCCGCAACCGCTTCATCGCGGGTCCGTGGCGTAGTATTCGCGTCGGCCCGGAGTGTCGTGGAACGCCGACGGTGGTCGAGATTCCGCCGCGAACCACCATCGGAAGGAATTCTTGCAGAGACTCGAGCGAGCGCTGGCGATACTGAGCCTGACGAACCCCAGCAGTCTGCGCAATCGCGACTTCGTTCGGGTGGTGGCTGCCGCGGGCGCGTGTCTCGCGGTTTTGGTGATGGCTGCCGTGAACCAGCACGCACCGTACGACATCGTCGCGGGGGTACCGGCTCGGGCCATTGCTGCAGTGGCGCCGCTCCTAGCTGCCGCCGTGGCCTGGTATGCGGTCATGAGGCCGTGGCCCGCATTTCTGGCCGTACTGCTCCTGACCCCGATCTTCAACGTGGCTCAGGTTTCGTGGACGGTGGGCCCCATCCAGGTCATCTTCCAGACGGTGTTCGTTGCCGCACTGGCGCTGGGGGTCCTTTTGCAGTCCAGGCGGCCGGTTGCAGCGCTCCAACGGAGTACGCCGGTAGCGCCGTCCGACACAAACTCGCCGCCGTCTGTGGTGCGTCGGCGCCTGGTGGGAGGCGTGGCGCCCGACCGAGTGGCGGCCGTCGCGATAGGCGGTTTGCTGGCACTCGCGACAATTTCGACGGCGCTATCGCCCGATCAGACCACAAGTGCCACGATCTTGCTCCACGGGATCCTCGAGCCGGCGGCGATGGCATTCATCCTGCTCGCCTTGCGTCCGACCAGGAGCGACCTCACCGTACTTCTGATGGTCGTGGCAATCTCGGTTGGCATCGGCGGCTTGCTCAACATGATTCAGACGATTCCAGCGATGAAGACGCTAGCGGTCATGCAGGACGAACGTCTCTACTTCTCTCGTATCACGTACTTCAACGTGGGGCTCTTCGGCGAGATGCTGGCTATGACCATGCCGCTCCTGCTGGCAACCCTTCTGGCTCAGCGGCGCGGCCATCTCCATTTGCCGCAAGGCGTCGTGGCACTGCTCATGTCCACCCTTGCCGTCTCCGTCGTGAGCCTCTTTCTAACGTTCTCCAAGAGCGCCTATCTGGCTACCTTCGGAGGCTGTCTGGTGCTACTGCTGTTGGTGGTGCACGGCTGGCGGCGGAGGATCGCGATCGTATTTGCGACGGCCTTGCTCTCGACCGTGGTTATCCCGTGGCCCGCCTTCTTTTTGCGGGTGTCCCCTCCGCTCGAGCAGGCTTACCGGAGCACCATGGTTTCCCTGATGGGCGAGAGCCGCTACAACTCCTGGAACCCATCAACTCTCTCGGGTCAGGGCTCACTGATCGAGCGGTGGTACGCCACGCGGGCTGCCCTTCAAATGGCCGTCGATCATCCGCTCCTGGGTATCGGGCTGGACCAGTTTAAGGGTCAGTACGTGGGGCATTATCGGCCGCCCGAAGCGCATCTGGATCTCGATTGGGCACATTCGATGTTTCCCGAGGTAGCTGCGGAGCTCGGCTTGCCGGCGCTGATCCTGGACCTGATCTTCTACGCCGCGGCGATGCTCGCCTTGTGGCGGATCTACCGATCGCCACCGGATCCGCTGACGCGATTGCTGGCCTCCGCTTTGCTTGCCGTGGTGGTGTCGTGGCTGCTGGTTGGCACGGCGTTTGCTGGAGATATGTATCGGCCGTGGCGGAACATGGCCTCGGATTACGTGATGATGGCAGTCCTGGTGGCGGGCGCGTTCGCGTTGTATCGAATGACGCGGGACCGAGCAATTGCCGCGGCCAGAACCACGGCCGGAGCCACGAGCGGCTAACGATCAGGCTAGAAGCCGAGTTCGGTCAGGATTCGATGCATCCGGCGCGCTGCCTTACCGCGGTGCGAGATGCGGTTCTTGGCCTCGGCACTCCATTCACCGAGCGTCCGGCCACCTGCTGGCTCCGCCGCCGGCTCGAAGATCGGGTCGTAGCCGAAACCGCCCCCGCCCTTGGGAGCCGTCGCGATGCGGCCCTCGAGTGCTCCCCGCGAGAAGCGCACGGGCATTCCGCCGCGAGGCCCTCGGGTCTCGGGTAGAGCCAGAGCCAGGACACAACGATATCGGGCCCCGCGCCGCGATGCCGCCAACCCATCCAGGGCACCGAGCAACTTGACGTTGTTGTCTTCGTCAGTGGCGTTCTCGCCGGCATAGCGCCGCGTCCGGACGCCGGGGCCGCCGCCAAGCGAGTCCACCTCGAGCCCGGAATCGTCGGCCAGAGTGGGCAGGCCGGATAGCGCGGCAAAGAAGCGGGCCTTCTTGGCGGCGTTGGTCTCGAAAGTCTCGCCGTCCTCAATGACCTCATCGGGGAGTCCAAGGTCGTCGAGGTCGATTAGTTCGGCCGTGAGGCCCAGAAGTTCGCGCAGTTCGCGAAGCTTGTGAGTCGAACGGGTGGCGACCAGCAGGCGCGATCGATCAGGCGCGGCCGC